>DASZFE010000001.1:0-1645 GCA_035940155.1 Solirubrobacteraceae bacterium
CGGCTCCACGTGAGCGGACATCACCAGGTTCACCGCCGCCGCCGTCACGTACCCCCGCTCCCCCGCCGCGATCGTCGCGTACATCCAATCCACCACCCCCCCGTAGTCGGAGATCGCCAGAGGAATCCCCAGGATCTCCGCCTGCGCGGGCGGGGTGCTCACGGCCGTGCTCACAGTGACCCCAGCCTACCCGCGCGATCCTGGGGAAGGCGCAGCGGATACCCTGCCCGGCCGTGGCGATCGACCGCGACTTCTGGGCCGGGCGCCGCGTCCTGGTGACCGGCCACACCGGCTTCAAGGGCGCCTGGCTCTCCCTCTGGCTCCAGTCCCTCGGGGCGCGCGTGACGGGGCTCGCCCCCGGCTCCCCCACGCGGCCCTCCCTCTACGAGCTCGCCGGGGTTGGCGCGGGGATGCAGGAGCGGGCCGTGGATGTCCGCGACGGCGAGGCCGTGCGCGAGGAGCTCCGCGCGGCGCGGCCGGAGGTCGTCCTGCACCTCGCCGCGCAGCCCATGGTGCGCCGCTCCCTGCGCGAGCCCGCCCTCACCTACGAGGTCAACGTCATGGGGACCGTGAACCTCTTGGACGCGGTTCGCCTCGTCGGCGAGGAGGTCCGCGCCGTAGTCGTCGTGACCTCGGACAAGTGCTACGAGCAGCCCGCCCCGGCGCACGCCCCGGCCCCGGCGCACGGCGATGCGGCCGCCGAGCCCGAACGCCGCCCCTTCGTCGAGGGCGACCCGATGGGGGGCTCGGACCCTTACTCGAGCTCGAAGGGCTGCGCGGAGCTCGTCACCGCGGCCTACCGGCGCTCCTTCTTCTCCACCCCCGAGGCCCCGCGGGTCGCGAGCGCGCGCGCGGGGAACGTGATCGGCGGGGGCGACTGGGGGGAGGACCGGCTGATCCCCGACGCCGTCCGCGCCGCCGAGGCCGGGGAGCCCCTGCGGGTGCGCAACCCCGAGGCCGTCCGCCCCTGGCAGCACGTCCTGAACCCGCTCGGGGGCTACCTCCTGCTGGCACAGGAGCTCGCGCGCTCCCCCGAGGCCGCGCGGGGCTGGAACTTCGGGCCGCCCCCCACGGACGCCCGCCCGGTGCGGGCGGTGCTGGAGCGGCTCGTCGAGCTCTGGGGAGGGGCGCTGCGGTGGGAGCAGGACGGACGCCCCTCACCGCCGGAGGCCGGATACCTCGCGCTCGACTCCCGCGCGGCCGAAGCGGCCCTCGGCTGGCGACCCGCCTGGGGGCTCGACGAGGCGCTCGCGCGGGTCGTGCAGTGGCACGAGGCGCACCGCCGTGGCGAGGACATGCGCCGGGTGAGCTTCGAGCAGATAGCAGGATTCGCCTAGACCGTAATCTTGGGGGCCGTGAGTCCCCTGCTGCGTCGCTACCGTGCCGAACGTCTGCTGCGCGAGGAATTCGAGGGCTCGCGCACGCAGGTGCTGAGGGCCGTGCGCGGGAAGCTCCGCGCGCGGGGTGCGAGCCTCGACGAGGCGGACCTCGAGGCCTGCTACGCGACGGCCTGGCACGGCCTCTACGCCGCGATGCTCAAGGGGGAGGAGATCGAGAACAGGATCGGCTGGCTCGTCCTCACCTGCTATCGCCGCGCGATCGACGAGCTGCGCGTGCGCTCCCGGGGGAGCGAGCCCGTGGAGGA
>DASZFE010000002.1:0-1530 GCA_035940155.1 Solirubrobacteraceae bacterium
CTCCTTGAGCGTCCGCGTCCCGACCTCCACCGCCCTCACCGTGGCCCCGAGGAGCTCCATCCGCTGCACGTTCGGGCGCTGGCGGCGCATGTCCTCTGAGCCCATGTAGATCACGCACTCCATGTCCAGGAGCGCGCACACCGTCGCCGTCGCCACCCCGTGCTGCCCCGCCCCCGTCTCCGCGATGATCCGCCCCTTCCCCATCCGCCGCGCGAGCAGCGCCTGCCCGAGGGCGTTGTTCAGCTTGTGGGAGCCCGTGTGGTTCAGGTCCTCGCGCTTGAGGTAGATCGGCCTCCCCGCCCGCTCGGAGAGGCGCCGCGCGCGGTAGAGCGGCGTGGGGCGCCCCGCGAAGTCCCGCAGGAGCCCCTCGAGCTCCCCCCGGTACCCCGGGTCCTCCCGGGCCGCCGCCCACGCGAGCTCCAGCTCGGAAAGCGCCGGCATCAGCGTCTCCGGGACGTACTGGCCGCCGTAGGGGCCGAAACGGTGCTCGATCGCGCTCACGCGGGCGAGACTACCGACACCCGCCGCACCTGCGCAAACAGCTCCCGCAGTCGCCCGGGGTCCTTCACCCCCGGCGCCGCCTCCGTCCCGCTGGCGGTGTCCACGGCGAAGAGGCCCGCGCGCCGGTCTTCGGCGGTCTGGATCGCCTCGGCCACGTTCTCCGGCCCGAGGCCCCCGCTCAAGATCAGTGGCGTCTTGCTCCGGCGCACCGAGAGCAGCGACCAATCGAAGCTCTCCCCCGTCCCCCCCCGCAGCTCCCGGCGCTCCGGGGCGCTCGCACGGGCGTCGAGCAGGTGGAAGTCAACGTGGAAGCGCTCCACCTCGCGCACGTCCCCGGGGACCCTCACCTGCACCGCCTTGATCACCCGCGCCCCCGTCCGCCGCGCGACCTCCGCGCAGAAGGACGGGCCCTCGTCGCCGTGGAGCTGCACGAGCGTAAGCTCCAGTTCCTCCGCCGCGTGCTCGATCTCCCCGAGCGTCGCGTTCACGAACACCCCGCACAGCTCCACCCGCCGGCGCACCGTCGAGGCGATGCTCTGCGCCGCCGCCAGCGAGCAGCGGCGGGGGCTGGGCTCGTAGAAGACCATCCCCACCGCCCAGGCTCCGAGCTCCACCGCTAGCTCGGCGTCCTCCAGGCGGGTGACGCCGCAGACCTTGACGTTCATGTTGCAACCCTAGCGGCCTTTGCGATCACGACCACCCCGCCGCTGACAAGCTTCGTAGAATTCCGAAAAATCAAAGATCGATCTAACTATATGATAGACTAGCCCGGCCCGGCTCGCCGGGCTTCGAGATCACAAACTAGGCAGGAAGGAGATTCAAGAAGATGAAGCGCACGATAAGGACGCTTTGCATATCTCTCAGTGCGGTTGCCGCGTTACTTGCAGGAGGCGCAGCATCCGCGTCCGCATTGACATACACAGGAGCAGCCGAACGGACGTTATTCCTGGCTGAAACGTGGTGGGGAGGCGGAATGAGATTCCAGTACTGCACAGGACCCTACGAAAACGTACGTGGCCACACGCAGTG
>DASZFE010000003.1:0-4299 GCA_035940155.1 Solirubrobacteraceae bacterium
AATGGCGAGCGCGGCTCCGATCATCGAATCGGTGGCCGAGGTATCTCTCATACTCGCTCTCGCCGGGACGCTCGGATGCGCGATGTGGGTCACGAGTCGCCTCAACCGGCCCCGCGCGGCCGCACGCGGCGCTTCCGACGGGCTCCACGAGGCCGAGGCGCGCTTCGACGGGGCCTTCGAAGACGCCCCGATCGGGATGGTCATCGTGGATCTCCAGGGCCGCATCGTGCGGGTGAACCGCGTCATGTGCGAGCTCACCGGCCACGAGCCCGAGGAGCTCCTGGGGCGCTCCCACTCCGAGCTCGTCCACCCCGCCGACCGTGAGGCCGGCGAGGCACAGCTGAGACGCCTCATCGATGGTGAGATCCCCTCCTTCGAGGCCGAGCGGCGCTACCTGCGCGCTGGCGGTGAGGTCGTCTGGACGCTCCTCTCCGTCACGCCCGTCCGGGACGCCGAGAACCGCCCCGTCTGTCTCATGCACCACGTCCAGGAGATCGCCGAGAACGGCCACGTCGAGCTGCACGTCTCCCACGTCGTCGACCGCGACGCCCACACCGGCCTCTACAACCGCCGCCGCTTCGAAGTCGAGCTCGAGCGCCGCGCCGCGCACACCGGGCGCCACGGGACCTCCGCGGCGCTGATCCTCGTCGACCTCGACAACCTCGGCCAGGTCAACGACTCCTTCGGGCACGCCCGGGGCGATGAGCTCCTCGCGCGCGTCGCCGCCGGGCTGCGCGCGCACCTGCGCAAAACCGACGTCCTCGCCCGGGTCGGCGGGGACGAGTTCGCGGTGATCGTGCTGGACATCGACCACGCCGGGGCGCGGCGGATCGCGGAGTCCCTCCTTGAGATCGTCCGCCGCGAGGGCGTCCTGCCCGAGAACGAGGCCGTCCGCGCGACCGCGACGATCGGGGTCGCCCAGATCGATCCCCTGCGCCCGCGCTCGGCCGAGCAGCTCATGATCGACGCGGACCTCGCGGTCTACGAGGGGAAGTGCGCCGGGCGCGACCGGATCGTCGTGCGCGACCCCGACGATCTCGCCGCCGCCCAGCTCAACGAGACCGTCACCTGGGTGGAGCGCATCCGCGGGGCGCTCCAGCACGACGGCTTCGTCCTCTACGAGCAGCCGCTGGTTGAACTCTGCTCGGGACGGGTCACCCGCCACGAGATCCTCCTGCGGATGGTCGCCGGCGACGGCGAGCACATCCCCCCGATGTCCTTCCTGCCCGTCGCCGAGCGCTTCGGCCTGGTGCGCGAGATCGACGCCTGGGTGATCCGCAACGCGATCGACCTGATCGCCCGCCAGGCCCGCCGCGGCCGCCAGCTTCAGCTGGAGGTGAACATCTCCGGGGCCTCCGTCACCGACCCCGACCTCCTCGCGACGATCGAGCTCGAAATCGCCCGGGCCGGGATCGACCCGGGGAGCCTGATCTTCGAGATCACCGAGACGACCGCGATCGTGAACATGGAGCAGGCCCGCACCTTCGCCGAGCGCCTGGCCGAGCTCGGCTGCGGCTTCGCCCTGGACGACTTCGGCGCGGGCTTCGGCTCGTTCTTCTACCTCAAGCACCTCCCCTTCGACACCCTGAAGATCGACGGCGAGTTCGTCCGTGGCCTGATGAGCTCCGAGCGCGACCGGATCATGGTCAAGGCGATCGCGCGCGTCGCCTCGGACCTCGGCACGGAGACCGTCGCGGAGTTCGTCGGCGACCAGGCCACCCAGGATCTCCTGCGCAGCTACGGCGTCCACTACGCGCAGGGGTACGGCATCGGCCGACCCCAGCCCGTGACCTCTACGTGGCCGGGCGCCTACGCCGAGGACTTCGACGTGAGCGCCGGTAGCGCAGCAGCCCCTGCGTGAGCTCCACGGAGCCCCCGAGCAGATGACCGGCGGGGCCGGTCCACAGCCAGGTCTCCAGACGTCGCAGAGCGGAGGGCGGGAGGGGTCTCATCGGGGTGCACGGTATCGTGGCGAGCACCGCTGACGCCGTTCCCGCACGGCGGCGCGCGCCGCGAACGATGGCCGAGACTCTCACCACCACCGTCACCGAGCTCCCCGAGTCCCGCGTGCGCTTGCAGATCCAGGTGCCCGCGAGCGAGCTCGAGAGCCGGGTCGCCCACAAGGCCCGCGAGCTCGGGCGCAGCCTGAAACTCCCGGGCTTCCGCCGCGGGAAGGTCCCCGCGCCCCTGGTCATCCAGCGCATCGGCCGCGAGTACGTCCTGGAGGAGGCCGTGCGCGAGACGCTCGGGAGCTGGTACGCGGACGCCCTGGAGAGCACCCGGATCGTCCCCGTGGGCGATCCCGACGTCGACCTCGGGGAGCTCCCGCCTCAGGGGAGCGCCCTCGAGTTCTCGATCGAGATCGGCGTCCTCCCGAAGGCGGTCCTCGGCGAGTACAAGGGCCTGGAGGTCGGTCGCGCGGAGCCGAGCGTCAAGGAGGAGGAGGTCGATCGGGAGGTCGAGGGTCTGCGCGAGCGCCTGGCGAAGCTCACGACCGTCGAGCGCGCGGCGGCCGTGGGGGACTTCCTCGTGGTCGACTACCTCGGCTCGTCCGAGGGCGTCCCCTTCGAGGGGGGCGAGGCGCGCGACCGGCTGATCGAGCTCGGCGGCGGGAGGCTGATCCCCGGGTTCGAGCAGGGGCTCGTGGGCGCTGTCGCGGGCGAGCGCCGCACGCTCGAGGTGACCTTCCCCGAGGACTACCCCTCGGAGCCCCTCGCGGGCAGCCCCGCGAGCTTCGAGGTGAGCGTGAAGGAGGTCAAGGAGAAGGTCCTTCCCGAGATCGACGAGGACCTCGCGATCGACAGCGGCTTCGACACCCTCCAGGAGCTCCGTGAGGACCTCCGCGGGCGCCTGCGCGCGGCCCACGAGGAGCGTGTGCAGAGCGAGTTCCGCGACGCCGCGCTCGACGCGGCGGTCGCAAACGCGCAGGTCGAGACCCCCGAGGCGCTCGTCAAGGCGCGCGCGCAGGAGATGTGGGAGCGGCTCCTGCACTCCCTCTCCCACCGGGGGATCTCCCGCGAGACCTACCTGAGCATCGCCGGGCGCGGCGAGGGGGAGATCCTCGCGGAGATGGTCCCAGAAGCCGAGCAGGCCCTGCGCCGCGAGGCGGTGATCACCGCGGTCGTCGAGGCCGAGGGGATCGCCCCCGACGAGGAGGCCCTGCTCGAGGCCCTGCGC
This sequence comes from Solirubrobacteraceae bacterium, assembly GCA_035940155.1. Classification (GTDB taxonomy): domain Bacteria; phylum Actinomycetota; class Thermoleophilia; order Solirubrobacterales; family Solirubrobacteraceae; genus Palsa-744. The sequence continues at coordinate 3,178 of DASZFE010000003.1, forward strand.
CCGACAGCCGAGCGCGAGCACTCAGAGCCCGAGGGGCTGCTCCAGAGGCTGCGCGACAACGGGCGGCTGGAGGAGCTGCGCGAGGACCTCGCCGCGCGCGAGGCGATCGAGCTGATCGCCGCGCAGGCGAAGCCGATCCCGCTCGAGCAGGCGCAGGCGCGGGAGAAGATCTGGACCCCCGAGAAGGAACGCCAGGACGCCGGCGAGGACGCGCCGGCGCGATTGTGGACCCCCGAGCGCTAGCCTACGAAGGAATCGGGCCGGCGAAGTGAAACTGAAGCGAGGACTATGAGCCCACTAGTGCCGATGGTCGTCGAGCAGACCTCCCGCGGGGAGCGCGCGTTCGACATCTACAGCCGCCTGTTGAACGAGCGGATCATCTTTCTGGGGACCCCCGTGGACGACCAGATCGCGAACCTGATCGTCGCGCAGCTCCTGCACCTGGAGTCCGAGGACCCGGACAAGGACGTCTCGATCTACATCAACTCGCCCGGCGGGTCCGTCTACGCGGGCCTCGCGATCTACGACACGATGCAGTTCATCAAGCCCGAAGTGCAGACGATCTGCGTGGGAATCGCGATGTCGATGGGCGCGCTCCTGCTCGCCGGGGGGGCGCCCAGCAAGCGGATGGCGCTCCCGAACGCGAAGATCCTCATCCACCAGGTCTCCTCGAGCTTCCAGGGCCAGGCGACCGACATCGAGATCCACGCGAAGGAGATCATCGACGTGCGCCGGCGCCTGGACGAGATCATCGCCAAGCACACGGGCAAGGAGCTCGAGGCGGTGCGCAGGGACACCGAGCGCGACTACTTCATGAGCTCCGAGGAGGCGAAGGAGTATGGCATCATCGACCGCGTAATCTCCGAGCACTAGAGCGGATATGCGGGGCGGAGAGGGCACAGAGCGAGCATGACCCGGCCGACCGATTCCAGCGAGCAGCTCCTGTGCAGCTTCTGCGGGAAGTCCCAGCGGCAGGTCAAGAAGCTGATCGCCGGTCCGGGCGTCTACATCTGCGACGAGTGCATCGACCTCTGTAACGAGATCATCGACGAAGAGTTCTCCGCGCCGCCCTCCTTCGATCTCGACCACCTCCCCAAGCCCCGGGAGATCTACGACGTGCTC
>DASZFE010000004.1:0-5201 GCA_035940155.1 Solirubrobacteraceae bacterium
CTCCCACTGGAAGTTGGCCATGATCAGCTTGAAGCCCTCGTGCTCGGGGCCGAGGAGGTTCTCGCGCGGGACGAAGACGTCCTCGAAGGCGATGGTCGCGGTGTCAGAGGCATGCCAGCCGAGCTTCTGAAGCGTCGATGAGCGCACGCCCTCCTGGCGGTCGACGATCAGGAAGGAGATCCCGTGATGGCCTCCGTCCTCGGTGGTCTTGACGGCGGTGACGATGAAGTGGGCGCGGTGGCCGTTGGTGATGTAGGTCTTCTCACCATTGAGGACCCAGCCCCCGTCGACGGGGGTCGCGCGGGTGCGCAGGGATGCGACGTCCGAGCCGGCGCCGGGCTCGGTGATGCCGAGCGCGCCGATCTTCTCGCCGCGGATCGCGGGGACGAGATAGCGCTGCTTCTGCTCCTCGGTGCCGAACTTCCAGATGGGGGGCGTGGCGATGTTGACGTGGGCGCCGATCCCCGCCGCGGTTCCCCCGGAGCCCGTTCGGGCGAGCTCCTCGATGAGGACGGCGTCGTGCAGGTAGTCCCCGCCCTGCCCGCCGTACTCCTCGGGGTACTTCAGGCCGAGGAAGCCGTGCGCGGCGAGCTTCCCGAAGACCTCGTCGGGAAACCAGCAGGCGTCCTCCCACTCCTGCGCGTGCGGCGCGAGCTCGCGCTCGACGAAGGCGCGGATCGAGGCCCGGAGGTCTTCGTGCTCCTGGGTGAACAAGGGGTTGGGGCCGGTCATCCCGGCTGGCCTAGAGACCGTACGAGCGCCCGATGACCTCGAGCATGATCTCGTCGGTGCCGGCGCCGATGCGGTTCAGGCGCATGTCCCGCCAAGCGCGCTCGACGCCGTACTCGCGCATGTAGCCGGCGCCGCCGTGGATCTGGATGCACTCGTCGGCGACCTCGCAGGCGATCCGTGAGGCGTAGAGCTTGGCGATCGAGATCTCCCGCACGGGGTACTCGCCGTTCTGGTGGCGCCAGGCGGTCATGTAGACGGTCTGACGCGCGGTCTCGATCTTGGTGGCCATCTCGGCGAACTTGTGGCGGATGACCTGGAAGTTCCCGATCGGGCGCCCGAAGGCTTCGCGCTCCTTGGCGAACTCGAGCGTGCGCTCGAAGACGCGCTGGGCGCCCGCGACGCAGCCCGCGGCGCCGATCAGGCGCTCGCCCTGGAGCTCCCACATGATGTGGTAGAAGCCCCGACCGACCTGTCCGAGGACGGCGGACTCCGGGACGCGGACGTCCTGGAAGGCCAGGAGCGCGGTGTCGGAGGCGTGCATGCCGAGCTTTTTGAGCTTCTGCTCGCGGATCACCCCGGGGGAGTCCATCGGGACGAGGAAGAGGGTGAAGCCGTCGTAGCCGGCGTCGGGGTCGGTCTTGGTGACGAGGACGATGACGTCGGCGCGGTGGCCGTTGGTGATGTAGGTCTTGGAGCCGTTGATGACGTATTCGTCGCCATCCTTGACCGCGCGGGTCTTGATCCCCGCGACGTCCGAGCCGGCGTCGGGCTCGGTGATTCCGAGGCAGAGGATCTTCTCCCCCTTGATCGCCGGTTCGGCCCACAGGCGCTTCTGCTCCTCGGTCCCGAAGGCCAGGATCGGGGGCATCGCCATGTCGGTCTGCACCGCGACGCCCATCGCCAGACCGCCGGAGTTCGCGTGGCCGATCTCCTCGGCGAGCACGAGCGCGCTGTAGTAGTCCCCGCCCTGCCCGCCGTACTCCTCGGGCTTGTCGAGACCGAGGAAGCCTAGCTCGCCCATGCGCCGGAAGACGGAGTCCGGGAAGGTCGTCTCCTCCCATTCCTCCGCGTGGGGCGCGAGCTCCTTGATGGCGAAGTTGCGGATCGACTCGCGGAGCTGTTCGTGCTCGTCGTTGAAGAGGAAGTGTTTGCGCTTGGTCTCGAAGTCGGGCTTCAGGACGCTCTCCCCCTGCGGGGACGCTGCGGCGGTGGCCATCGTGGAGGGGCTCCTTGTCTCGGGCTCTGGGAACGGGGATCTTCGCGGGCGGCCGATCGCCGACACGCGCCGTGATTGCGGACCGTATCGCACGGGGCGGGAAAAGTAAACAGTAGGACTTCCTACTTCTCGCCTGAGCGCGCCCGCGGCCCGGGAAGTCTGTAGCCTCCCCGCCTTGCAGGCTAATTCGGAGAGCGTCCTCTACGAGGTGTCCGAACGGGGCGTGGCGAGGATCACGCTGAACGAGCCCCAGACGCGCAACGCGCTCTCGGTCGAGCTGCTCGGAGGGCTGATCGGAAGCCTGGAGCGGGCGCGGGATGATGCGGGGGTGCGCTGCGTGGTGCTGGCGTCCTCACACGAGAAAGTCTTCTCCTCCGGGGCGAACCTCGGGGGCTTCGCTGGTGACGTCCCGCTCGTGCACAGGCACTTCGGCTCGGAGCTCTTCTTAGGGCTCTTCAAGTTGATCGGGAGCCTCGGCAAGCCGACGATCTGCGCGGCGCGCGGGCACGTGCTCGCGGGGGCGCTCGGGGTGGCGCTGGCGTGCGATCTGATCGTCGCCTCCGAGGCGGCGACCTTCGGGACCCCCGAGATCAACGTGGGGGCCTTCCCATTCATGATCATGGCGCTGATCTACCGCAACGTCCCGCGCAAGAAGGCCAACGAGCTGCTGCTCCTGGGGGAGCGTTGGAGCGCGCAGGAGGCGCTGGCGGCGGGGATCGTCAACAGGGTCGTCCCGGTCGAGGAGTTCGAGGGGGCCGTGGAGGAGTGGGCGCAGAGGCTCACGTCGAAGTCCCCGCTGATCATGCGCTTGGGCAAGGAGGCGATGCGCCGCCAGATGGACATGCCCCTGGACGACGCCCTGGACTACCTGCGCGCGCAGCTGACGCTCGCGTTATCGACGGAGGACATCGTCGAGGGAGTGAGCGCGTTCTTCGAAAAACGCGAGCCGGAGTGGAGGGGCCGATGACGGGCGCCGAGCCGGTGCTCGTCGCGCTGCACGGCTCCACGGAGGATTCCGACGAGCTCGCCGAGGAGCTTGCGACGGGAGGGGTGGACGTGCTCGCGGAGGCGATCGGGCGCCGCCTCGGGGCGCATCCGCACCGGATCGGTCCGGCGGCCTCGACACAGGGGCGCCTGCTCGAGGCGGGCGGTCAGGTCGAGGACGCGCTGAACGCGGGCGCGCTCCCGGTGATCGTGGCCGGGGACGGCGCGATCGCGCTCGGGACGCTGCCGACGGTCGCGCGCCTGGAGCCCCACGCGCGGGTGCTCTGGCTGGACGCGCACGCGGCGTTTCACACGCCGGAGACGAAGTACGGGGCGAGCCTGGGGGAGATGGCGCTCTCGGGGGCGTGCGGCATGTGGGAGAGCGGAATATCGGGGAGCGTGCCCGGCGAGCGGGTCGTGCTGTGCGGGGTGCGCGAGCTCGACGACCCCCAACGCGAGGGTCTGGAAGCGGGGGAGCTGACGGTGCTCGGGCTCAGTCGTGAGCTGATCTTCCTGCTGGAGGAGGCGCTGGAAGGGGATCCCGTGTACGTGCACCTCGACGTCGACGTGCTCGACCCGGAAACGATGCCCGTGAGCCACGCCGCGAGGGACGGGGCGGGCTTCGACGAGAATGGTCTGCTCGTGCTGCTCGACGCGGTCGGGGAGTCGAGCGAGGTGATCGGCGTGGAGGTCACGGGCTTTGAGATCCTCGACGGGAGCCCCGAAGCGACGGTGCTCGCGGCGGACCTGATCGCGGGCGCGCTCGCGCCGCTGATCGTCGGTGGCGGGAGTTTCGAGGACGAGTTGCGGGCGAGCTGAGGGCGGGGACCGGGGACTTGACGCCGCGCGTGCGGAACTGAAAGAGTAAGAAGTAGCACGTCCCACTCTTCACTGCCCGATCACCTCCACGACGACCTTCACGGACACGGATCAGATGACCACCGAGACGACGACCTCAACTTCGATCCTGCGACCCCTCGTCGAGGACCTGGAGGAGCGCCGGGCGAAGATCATGCTGGGGGGCGGCGAGGAGAAGATCGCCAAGCAGCACGAACGGGGGAAGCTGACGGCGCGGGAGCGGATCGCGCTGCTGATCGATACCCATGAGGGCACCCCCCATGGCGGGGGGCAGGCAGGCCAGAGCACCTTCGTCGAGCTCGGCATCCACGGGCGCCCGCACTTCGCGGCGCGCGCGATGGACGGCGTGGAGGCCCCGGCGGACGGGGTGATCACGGGCTACGGCAAGATCGACGGACGCCTGGCGGCGGTGTGCGCGTACGACTTCACGGTGATGGCGGGCTCGATGGGGATGACGGGCGAGATCAAGGTGAGCCGCCTGCGGGAGCTCGCGCTGAGCAAGCGGATGCCGTTCGTCTGGCTGCTGGACTCCGCCGGAGCGCGCGTGCAGGAGGCCGCGGGGGCGATGTTCGCGGGCTCCGGGCACCTCTTCCGCGAGGAGGTCGTGATGAGCGGAGTGATCCCGCAGGTGGCGGCGCTGATGGGCCCGTGTGCGGCGGGTACCGCCTACATTCCCGGCTTGGCGGACTTCGTGCCGATGGTCAAGGGCCGGGGCTCGATGGCCCTCGCCGGTCCCCACCTCGTGCGGGCGGCGGTCGGGGAGGACGTGACCCAGGAGGAGCTCGGGGGCTCGCGGGTGCACTGCCGCAAGTCGGGCGTCGGCGACATGGAGGTCGCAAGCGACGAGGAGTGCATCGAGCGGATCAAGGAGTACCTCTCCTACATGCCCCAGAGCTGCGAAGACTCTCCGCCGATCCGGCCGGTGAGCGACCCGATCGACCGCGCCGAGGAGGCGCTCCTGGACGTGCTCCCGGAGTCCAACCGCAAGCCCTACGACATGTACGAGGTGATCAAGCTGATCGTCGACGAGGGCTCCTACCTGGACATCAAGGGCCAGTGGGCGAAGACGATCATCACGTGCTTCGCGCGCTTCGGGGGGCGTCCGGCGGGGATCGTCGCCAACCAGCCCAAGCAGCTCGGGGGGATCCTCGACAACGATTCCTCCGACAAGGCCGCGCGCTTCGTGAACCTCTGCAACGCCTTTGCGATCCCCCTCGTCTTCATCCAGGACGTCCCCGGCTTCATGGTTGGCACGAAGGTCGAGGCCGAAGGCATCATCCGCCACGGTGCCAAGATGCTGTACGCGGTCGCCAACGCCACCGTCCCCAAGCTCACCGTGATCACGCGCAAGGCCTACGGCGCCGGCTACTACGTGATGAACGGCCGCGCTTACGAACCCGACCTGATCGTC
>DASZFE010000005.1:0-8007 GCA_035940155.1 Solirubrobacteraceae bacterium
GGCGGCGCCAGCCGCCACCCGCGATGCTCGACGTGCCACCAAGCACGCCTGCGCTCGCGTGCGACGCCCGGCATCCACCATCCGAGCACCCCGATTGCGCCATCTATTTCGTCGCAGACCCTAGGAGAACTCGGTCACGGAGTACACGGGGCGCCTCACGCGCACCGAGGCGCCCGCGCCCGCCGCGGCGGTGTGCACGACGAAGGCCTCTTCACGCCCGTGGTCGAGGATCGCGGCCACGACGTCCGGCCCGGGGGAGAGCGGCCTGCCGACCTCGATCTCGCAGTCTTGCCCGTCGAAGCGGCAGCTCAGCTTGAAGATCCGCCGCGAGCGCGCCGGACACCCCGCCAGGACCTGGGAGCGCTCGCGCAGCTCGCGGTAGGCCGCCTCCGCTGGCTCGCCCCGGGAGTCGACGCCCTCGCTCCCGCCGAGGAAAAAGGCGGTCATTTGCGGCGCCCCTTGATCTTTGCGGGCTTCGGCGGGTAGAGCTTGCGCTCCTCCGCGGTCATCTTCCGGATCTTCAGCGACCCGTCCTTGACCTGCCGCTCGATCTCCTCCAGCCTCACCCGGCGCTTCTCCGCCGCACGATCTGCCTGAGTGAGCATCCCTCCACGTTAGCGGGGTTGGTGGGCGGTGACCGGTGGGCGACAGGAGATCAGCTCAGCGGGTTGCGCGCGAGCTCGGCGTCTGAGAGCTTGAGCTCCCGCCAGACCTCGTCAACCGAGCGGTCATTGTGCTCGGCGAATCGCCTCAGGAAGTCCCACGGTTCCTCGTGCGTGCGGTTGGCCGCGTTCAGCCTCCATACCTGCGCGCGATCCGGGGTCGTGCGCCGGCAGATTCCAGCGAGGTAAGCGAAGAGGAGCCCAGACGCCTTGACCGGGTTGTGCCCGGAGGCCACGGCGACGACGAGGGTGAGCTTCGTTTGGATCAATGCGGCAAGCTCGGGCCCTTGCGCGAGCATGCTGCTGTCGGTCGTGATGAGGCCGTCCCAGGGGTCGGCGTGATGGTGCAGCGCGAGCAGGAGCTCCCAGTCATCGAGCGTTGACATGCGCGCGTCGATCCGGTCGAGGGGGACGAGCGTCGCGTCGGCCTGGAAGTCGGAGAGGACCCCGACGATGGGCTGTGGGAAGTTCCTATCGAGAGCGAAGAGGCGCGGCACTCACGCGCCCTCTCATGCGGCGAGGGCGGGCCGGAGGTTCTGCGTGAGCTGGCGCTCCAGGTCGAGGGCGTCCTCGATCGCGGTCCGATCGACGTCGGGGTAGAGCCGGTAGATCTTCGCTTGCGCGAGGCCGCTGTCGGCGAGGGCGCCGAGCGCCTGGGACTCAAGGCGGGTGTGGACCACGTGGGGGGAGCCGCCGAGCTTGCCCGGCACGATCCGCAGCCGCGGGCGGGGAACGCTCAGGTCGGGGCCGTGCAGCCCCTCCCGTGAGGCGAAGGGCGCGAGCAGGTCGAGCATGTCGGCGTCGAGGATGCTCTGTCCTCCCGGGCGCTGCGCCCGGCCGTCGTGCTCGATCACGATCCCCCCCGCGCGGTCGACCGCGATGTGTGGAGCCCCGTCCTCGCTCCAGTCGAGCTTGAGCGCCGCGATCTCGCGCAACGCGCGCCGGACGGCCTTCATCGCGGTCCTGGGCACCTCGCGCCCACTCGGGTCCTGCTTGGTCTGCCGCAGCCAGTAGATCGTGCGCAGCGCCATGAGGTCCCCGTAGGACCAGAGCTTCACGCGCTCCGGGGAGACGCTCGGGATGAGGATGCTCTCCCTGGACCAGTAGTGCACAGTCGACTTCGGCACGCCGGACAGCGCAGCGGCCCGCTCCGCGGTGTATGCGCCTCGGGGTTCCATTGGCCCAGTATCGCGGCTGTGTCGGACTGTGTCTATGACGGGTGGAGGCTCATCCCGCGAACCTCGCGGCCCCCGGCTCGGCGCCCTGCGCCCCCGTCAGCTCGACGGGCCGACCGATCGGATCGCTCTCGATCACCGCGTCGATGAGCTCCTGATCGGTGCTCGGCAGGATCACATGCTCGCCCATGAGCGTGAGCGCACTGAGGATCGCCGCGCCCGGGACGCCCTCGCGCTCGTAGGCGACCGTGTAGGCCTCGACCCTCGCGGGGCCCGTGTAGTCGTTGCGGGCGCGGCGCGCGGGCGGGCGCTCCGGCTGGATGTCGAGGCTCGCGAAGGGCCGGCGCGGGGGGCGCGCGGATCGCCGGGGAGGCCGCAAGCTCTGCGCGCTCGCTCACGTGCCACTCCTCCTGCGCCTGGGCGCCAGCGTGGACGAAGATCCAGCGGTCCCTCGGCACCCCCGCCGCCTCGGCGGCCCGGGCGCTCGTGACCGAGTCCGCTCCGCCGAGGAGCGCCATGTCGATCCGGCCCGCCGCGATCGCCGCAGGTGTCGTTCAACAGCCGCTGTGGCCCGTCCCCGCCGACGGAGCTCGATAGGACCGTCTCGCGGGGGTGAACCCCGAGGTCCTCCGCGACGAGCGCCGCGAGGTCCGGGAGGGGCCACGCGATCGCGGGCACGCAGCGAACCGAGTCTGCTCGGCGCAGGAGGCGATCGGAGGTCGTGCTGTCCTCGCCCGCGCGCCGCAGAGCCTCCACGATCAGCGCCGCCGGTTCGCAGTGCTCCCCGCCGGGGACCTCCCGGCGCAGGACCTGTCCGGCGCCCACGATCACGGGGGTGCGGGGGTCGATGCTCACGGGCGCGATTCTCCAGCATTGGCGACGCCTGCGCCCTCGCTGCGCCACCCCCCCACGCCGAGCGTGATCATCCGCAGCCGGCGCCCGGCGGTCGCGACGATCTCGGCTTCGGCGGCAGGGTCGTCGGGAGGGGCGTCAAGGATGGCCTCGGCGGTGGCGACCATCGTGTCGACGATCAGCCCGGCGAGGAGCTGGAGGTCGTCGGTGCTCCAGCTGCGGAGGTTCGGGAAGCGCGCGAGATCAGTCGCGAGGTCGCTCGCGAAGAGGCGGATCTCGCCGCGGATCGCGTGCCGCAGCGCCGCGACGCCACCGAAGCGCTCGCGGGCTATGAAGCGGAAGTGGGCGTCGTGCTCGTGGACGTGGGAGACGAGGATCTCGACCGAGCCGCGGATCACATGCTCGGTGGTCCGTGGATCGGCGCGCGCGGTGCGGATCATCGCGCGGAGGGTCCGGAAGGATTCGTCGATCAGGACGAGCCCGAGCTCCTCCATGTCCTCGAAGTGGCGGTAGAAGGCCGTCGGGACGATCCCCGCCGCGCGCGTGACCTGACGGAGGCTCAGGCTCGAGAAGCTCTCGTCCTCGAGGAGCTCGAGCGCCGCGTCGAGAAGCGCCTCGCGCGTGCGCCGCTTGCGCTCCAGGCGCGTCGCGGAGTTGTCCGGAGTACGGCTGTGCACGGACACAGTGTGACTAAGTGCACAGTCATCTCGGTTACCAAAGCGCCGCGCGGGGGTACTCTGTGAACAGTTGTGCACTGAGTTGGCGCACGATCGAAGCTGGGCGATAGAGACGGAGCCGAGAGTGACCCACCTGGAGTCAAGAATGCCGCCCCCCGCCGCCCCACCGCGCGGCCTGGCCCGCCGCGTGCTGCACTCGAGCCTGCTCGAGGCCCTCGCTTACCCGCACGGGGTCGACCGCTACGTCGAGCTCGTGCGCCCGCTCCTGCTCAGGCGCGAGGTCCGCGCGGAGGTCACCGCCGTGCGCCGGCAGACGCCCAAGAGCGTCACGCTCACCCTCCGGCCCAACGAGAACTGGCGTGGGATGCGCGCCGGGCAGTACGTCGGAGTGAGCGTCCAGATCGACGGGGTCTGGCACACCCGGCCCTACTCCCCCGCCAGCTCCCAGCACGACCCCGAGGGGACGCTCAAGCTGACCATCTCCACGCACCCGGAGGGGAGGGTCTCCCGACACCTGCGCGAGCACGCTCGGCCCGGGATGATCGTCGGCCTCACCCAGGCCCAGGGGGAGTTCACCCTCCCCGACCCCCGGCCCGAGCGCGTCCTGCTCATCAGCGGCGGCAGCGCGATCACGCCCGCGATCGCGATCCTGCGGACCCTCTGCGACGAGGGCTTCGCCGGGGAGATCGGCTTCCTCAACTACGCCCGCTCGCCCGAGCTTGCGCTCTACGGCCCCGAGCTCCAGGAGCTCGCCGCCCGCCACGAGGGGCTCCGCATCGCGCGGGGCTTCACGCGCAAGGGCCGCGGGGCGCCCGCGAAATCGCTCACGGGGCGCTTCTCCCGCGAGCACCTCCGCGCGGTGATCGACGAATCCGCCCCAGCCGCGACCTTCGTCTCGGGCCCACCCGCTCTGATCGAGGCCGTCCGCGCCCTCTGGCTGCAGGACGGCCTCCCAGAGCCTGCCGTGGAGACCTTCACGCCGCTCGCCCCGCGCTTCGCGAGCGACGATCCCGCGAGCGCAAAGAGCGCTGAGGGCACCGTGAGCTTCACCGCGAGCGGGCGCGCGACCCCCAACAGCGGCCTGCCCCTGCTCGAGCAGGCCGAGGACGCCGGACTGACCCCCGAGCACGGCTGCCGGATGGGGATCTGCAACACCTGCGCCACCCGCAAGACCGCCGGCGCCGTGCGCAACCTGAGCACGGGCGCGATCTCGGGCACCGGGGAGGAGCGAATTCGCATCTGCGTCTCCGTCCCCCTCGGCGACGTCGCGCTCGACCTATGAAGACCTACCTACAGGAGGAGACCGCCATGCCCACCGCCACCGCCACCGCACCCCGTCTCACCGCCGCACGACCTCCCACGACCGCATCTCGTCCGACGCCCGAGCAGCTCGAGTCCTTCGGCCGGGAGCTCGACGCGATCCGCGCCCGCGTCGTCGCCGACCTGGGGGTGCGGGACACGGAGTACATCGAGCGGATCATCCGCGTCCAGCGCGGGCTGGAGGTCGCGGGCCGCGGGCTGCTCTTCCTCAGCTTCCTCCCGCCCGCCTGGATCGCGGGCACGACCGCGCTGTCGCTCTCGAAGATCCTCGACAACATGGAGATCGGCCACAACGTGATGCACGGGCAGTACGACTGGACCGGGGACCCCCGGCTGAGCGGGAAGTCCTTCGAGTGGGACACCGCCTGCCCGGCCGAGCAGTGGCGCCACTCCCACAACTACATGCACCACACCTACACGAACATCGTGGGGAAGGACCGCGACATCGGCTACGGCATCCTGCGCATGTCCGAGGAGGAGCCGTGGCGTCCGTACTACCTCGGCAACCCGCTCTACGCGGCGCTGCTCGCGGCCTTCTTCCAGTACGGCGTCGCGCTGCACGACCTCGAAACCGAGCGGATCGCCACGGGTGAGATGAGCATCGCGGAGAAGCGTCCCATGCTGAGGGACATCTGGCGCAAGGTGCGCGGACAGACCCTCAAGGACTACGTCCTCTTCCCCCTCCTCTCCGGCCCCTCCCTCCCCTTCGTCATCGCCGGGAACGCCACGGCGAACCTCACCCGCAACCTCTGGGCCTTCACGATCATCTTCTGCGGGCACTTCCCCGAGGGGACGCACGAGTTCACCGAGGAGGAGGCCGAGAACGAGACCCGCGGTGAGTGGTACCACCGTCAGCTCCTCGGCTCCGCGAACCTCACCGGCGGCAAGCTCTTCCACATCCTCGCGGGAAACCTGAGCCACCAGATCGAGCACCACCTCTTCCCCGACCTCCCCGCCCACCGCTACGCCGAGATCTCCCTCGAGGTCCGCGAGATCTGCGAGCGCTACGAGATCGCCTACAACACCGGCCCCCTCCACACCCAGTTCGGGAGCGTCGTGCGCAAGATCGTCCGCCTCTCCCTCCCCCCACAGCGCTCCCTCGGAGGGCTCCTCGGCGACGGGCTGCGCGGCCTCGCGCGCAACCCGCTCGGCGCCGTCGGGCGTAAGATCATCGGACCGGCCCTCTCACTCCTCCCCGGTCGCGGCGACTCCAAGCCACAGACGGCCCCGACGGTCGTTCGGACGCGACCACGGGAGCTCCCCGTGGCGGCCTGAGGAAGATGAAAGAGAAGCTCGACAGACTCGAGACCCGCAAGGACACGATCCAGGTCGCCGTCGAGTCGGGCGCGACGCACGTGAGCTCGATCGTCGGGGTCCTCGCGGGCGCCGTCCGGGACGTCACGCGCGAGATCGGCGACTGGGCGACGGACCTCTTTGAGATCCGCGACGCCGCGCGTCGCGCGCGAGGGGAAAGCGAGGCGGACGAAAGCGAGGCGGACTCACCCCACGCCGGCGAACCGGAGTGAGGGACTCCGTCTACCGTCGCCGGCCCCGCTCGCGCCGGGCCTTGACCACACCCCAGATCGCGATCCCCGCGAGGATCGCGAGCGCCCAGAGCGCCACCATCGCCAGGCCCGGCCCGACGATTAACGCGATCAGCGCGAGGGCCGCGCCGATGGCGACGTCGATCAGCAGCAGTTGTCGGCGGCGCACCCGCGCGGCCTCGCGGCGGCGACGGATCGAGACCGACGTCGAGGCGCCGGGGAGCTGGCGGTAGTCGCGCCGGGGGGCGCGTGGGGCGGGGGCCTGGCTCACAGGGGCAACCGCCGGAAGAGCCCCCGCGGCAGCAGCCGCACGACGAGCATCGGCCAGCGCAGCCTCGCTGGCGCCCAGACCGTCCGCAAGCCCCGCTCGAGGCCCCGCACGGTCGCCCGCGCGACGACTTCGGGGGTGCAGGCCAGCGGCGCCGGGTCGAGGCCCCGCGTCATCCGCGTCTTGACGAACCCCGGCCGCACCACCATCACGCGCGCCCCGCTCGGCTCGAGCGCGTCCCCGATCCCCTGCGCCAGGGCGTCCAGCCCGGCCTTCGAGGCGCAGTAGACCGCGTTGCCCGCCCGCGCCCGTTCCGCGGCCACGGAGGAGAGCACCACGAGCGTCCCGTGGCCCTGCCCGCGCAGGAGCTCCGCGGCGTGCAGGAGCAGGGAGCCCGCGCCCACCGTGTTCACCTCCAGCACCCCCGTCGCGCCCGGGATGTCCCGCGGTATGCCCCCGCGCTCGCCCAGGACGCCCACCGCGAGGAGCACCACGTCCACGCCCCCCCGCCGCGCGAACCCCTCCGCGAGCGTCCCCGCGTGGCTCTCCCGGTCGCGGGCCTCGAGGGCGAGGGTCCCCACCTCCGCGCACCCCGCCCCCCGCAGCTCCCGCGCGGCCTCCTCCAGGCCCGCCGCGTCCCGGCCCGCGAGCACCACCTCGCAGGGGGCCCCCGCGACGAGCTCGCGGACGATCGCCCGGGCGATCTCCGAGGTCCCCCCCAGCACGAGCACCCGCCGCGCAACCCCGCGCGCCGTCACCTCGCGTCCCTCCGGCAGAGACCCAGGCGCGCCCCGAGATCTGAACGCAAAACCCCACCCGGGTCCACCCGCTCGCGCACCGCCTGGAAGCGGTCGAGCTTCGGGTACATCTCCCTGAAGGTCTCAGCCCGCAGGCACGCGTCCTTCGCCAGGTACACCCGTCCCCCCGCCCCCGCGACCATCACGTCGAGCTCCGCGAGCGTCGCGCGAAGCCCCGGGGCGTCCGCGGGGAGGTCGATCGCCAGCGTCCACCCCGCGATCGGAAATGAGAGCAGCCCGCCCGAGCCCGCCCCCAGGCGCTTCAGCACCGCGAGGTACATCGGCAGCCCCCGCTCGCGCAGTCTCCGCACGGCGGCGATCAACGTCTCCTCCTCGCCGATCGGCACCACGAACTGGTACTGCACCAGCCCCCCCGGGCCGTACAGGCGGTTCCACCCCCCGATCGCGTCCAGCGGGAACAGGTGCGAGGCCAGCCCCAGCCGCTCCCCGCGCCGCCGGCGGGGGGTCCTGCGCCAGTAGAGCTCGTTGAACGCCCCCACCGTCCCCGGACGCAGCGCCCCCGCGGGGAACCAGGACGGAACGCTCACCCGCGGGTGCGCGCGGAAAGGGCTCCCGGGGACCCCGTGCGCCGATCCCCCGCGAGCCGGCCCGACCCCCGGCCGCCCCTCCTCCGCGGGGGCCTCCTCCGCGCGGGTCACCACCGAGCGGCCCAGGGCCGAGCCCCGCGCCATCAGATCCACCCAGGCGAGGG
>DASZFE010000006.1:0-3410 GCA_035940155.1 Solirubrobacteraceae bacterium
GTCCTTGAGCTCGCACAGTTTCTCTGGGGGGAATCGCGCAGGCTGCCCATCAACGTGTGCGTGGCAATTGGCGCAAAGCAGAATCAGATTGTCGTAGCCGTCGAGATCCTGACGCGAGCCATCCATGCCGCGCGGTCCAGATGGCGCCTGGGCAACGATATGGCACTCTCTGCCGATGATCGCGTGCCGGTCATCAGCGGCTGATGGCGTCATGACGAGCTGCGTGTCGCAGTGCGCGCACGCATTGCCGGAGAAGCTCCAGAGGATCTTGCGCGTATGTGAGCTGATCGCCACGGCATCCATTGTTGCGTACAGACTGGACTGCCCTCCCTACGTAGCTCAGCACACCTTGACAACTCAGCAAGAAGCAGCAGATAGTTGAGGCATGATCACAGATCGACTACCCAACAACCAAGAGGACCGCGAGGTCTACCTGCGCGACCATCGCGCCGGAGAGTTCATCAAGGCTGTCAGCGACGCTCGCCGCGATTCAGTCGATACGGTCGTGATGACCGTCAAGGCATTCGCCGGCGAGCCTGATGTGCTCTACGTCGCGCTTGACTACGCCCACCACAGCGGCATGACGGTCACGATGGCTCCGGACCCTGGGCAGGACGAGCCCCGCTCCTAATTGCGCGCGAGCAGGTCATCGGGCTCGGGACCAGCACCCGGTCAGCGGCTCTCCACCAACGCCCGGCGCAAAGCCTCTACTCGTGCTCGACGGTTTAGTCTTGGCCCGCCCGCGTCCATACCTCGCGATTCGCAGCAGGTTCCCCAGTCACGCTCTTGACAGTGGTCGAACCCGCTCGAACGCGGAGGTCGCCTGGTTGAGTGCTAAGGGGCGATCCTCAGCCGACTGACGCGGTTGCCATCGATGACGAAGTCGTAGTTCAGATCGGCGGTCCCGCCCGGGAAGTTGCCCTCGAGCCGCACGGCGACCCGGTACTGGTCGTCGCCGAGCGCTTCGCTGTCCGCAATCGTGGTCGTGTACTCGTACTTGGCAACTGGGCCGGTCAGCCAAGCACGGATCGCATCGACCCCGCGGCGCGTCTCGCCTTCGTCGGTCACGGTTGCGTCGTCTGTGAAGAGTGCAACGATCGCCTCGACATTGCGGCGGGCAGCAAGGTCGAAGTACCGACCGACAACGTCGTGGACATCTTCAGACAACTGACGGCTGCTCGCTGGTTCCACTCCTGCGCCATGCTAGCGCCGCTCGCGTCGTGACTTAGCAACGTCATGCGGCACAGCCATCACAACGACAGTTGTCCTCCCAGAACCCTTGCGCAGCGGTTCGACCTGAGGTCGGTTGGCTCCAAGAAGCCGGGCTCAAACCTCCGTCTTCTGCTGCTCAAGCCGGTCAAGCAACTCCAACAGATCAGGCGAAGGGTTTGAAAGCCGTTCCGTGCAGCCCGCTCTCGGCACCCGTCGAGTGCGCCCGACCCCGGGAGCCCGTAGTCTGCCCCCGATGCGAGTGACCCGGACGCGCCTGGAGGGCCTGGTGATCGTGGAGCCGGCGGTGTTCGGGGACGAGCGGGGCTTCTTCACGGAGACCTGGCGGGAGTCCTGGCGCGAGGAGATGGGGGTCCCGGCCGGGGAGGGGTTCGTCCAGGACAACCACTCGCGCTCGACGCGGGGGGTGGTGCGGGGGATGCACTTCCACGTGGGGGCGGGGGTCGCCAAGCTCGTCCGCTGCGGGCGGGGGCGGGTCGTGGACGTGGGGGTGGACCTGCGGCGGGGGTCGCCGACGTACGGGGAGTGGGAGGCGGTGGAGCTGGACGACGAGGGGATGCGGGCGTTGTACCTCCCGGTGGGGTTCGCGCACGGGTTCTGCGTGCTGAGCGAGGTGGCGGACGTGATCTACAAGCAGACGGCGTACTACGACCCGGGGGTCGAGCGGGGGATCGCGTGGGACGACCCGGACGTGGGGATCGAGTGGCCGAGCGAGATCGAGCCGATCGTCTCGGCGCGGGACGCGACGGCGCCGAGGCTCGAGGAGATCGCGGGGGAGCTCCCGTTCGTCTACGGCGGCTGAGGGGGCTCCGGCGCGATCGGCGAACCCGCGCACGGGGCGCCCGCCCCGGGCACGCGGGGCGCACGGGGCGCGGGGTTGGCAGACTTAGCCCTGCGATGGCGAGCTTGAGGGAGCGTGTGCGGGGGCGCACGAACGGCTACACGGTCACCCCGGCCCGGTACGTGTGGTTCGCGTGGGTGGCGCTGGGGGCGCTCACCCTGATCGTCCTCACGGGGGCGGCGGTGCGACTGACGGGCTCGGGCCTGGGGTGCCCGGACTGGCCGCGGTGCTACGGGAGGGCGTACCCGCCGCTGAACACGCACTCGGTGATCGAGTTCTCAAACCGCCTGCTGACGGGCCCGGTGTCGATCGCGGCGCTGGGGGCGTGGGTCGCGGCGCTGCGCCGGCGCCCCCGCCGGCGTGACCTGGTGTGGCTGAGCGGGGCGCTGCCGCTGGGGGTGCTGGGGCAGGCGGTCCTGGGGGGGTTCACGGTGCGGGGGGCGCTGGACTACGGGTGGGTGATGGGCCACTTTGCGCTCTCGATGGCGATCCTCGCGGCGGGGGTGGCGCTGGTGTGGCGCGCCTCGCGGGAGCCCGACTCCGAGGGCGGGGCTCTTCCATCTGAGAGTGTCGATCGTGCGCTCGTCATCGGTACGCGCGTGCTCGTCTTCGTGGGGGGTCTGACGATCTTCGCGGGGACCGCGGCGACGGCGGCGGGGCCCCACGCGGGCGGGGCGCCGGGACAGCGGATCAACCGCCTGGACCTCGAGGGACGGGGGACGATGGACTTCGTGATCCACCGCCACGGGGAGATCGCCCTGGCCTTCGGCCTGCTCGCGTTGGGCCTCTGGTGGCTCACCCGGGGCACGCCCAGGAAGACGGCAGCGGGTGGCGCGACGGCGGGGGGCGCGGCCTCGGGCGTTGCGGGCTCCGATGGCGCGACCTCCGACAACGCGGCCCCGGGCGGCGCCCGGGCGGGGCTCCACCGGGCGCTCACCGCCCTCTGCGCCCTGCTCGCCCTCCAGGGGGCGGTGGGCCTGGACCAGTACAAGACCCACCTCCCCACGGGGCTCGTCTGGGTCCACGTGGCGCTCGCCACGGTCTCGTGGCTCGCGGTCCTCTGGGCGGGCTGCGCGGCCGGGCGGCTCCCGGCCCGCGAGGCATCCAGGCCCACGGACCCCTCCGAGCGCCCCCTGAGCGCGGCCGCGCCCGAGGCCGCGGGGACACGGGGCGAGCCGACGCTGCGGGTATGAGGCTCCTCGCGGGAATCGCGTCCACGCTCGCCCTGGCCGTCCTGGTCACGGTCCTCTCGGGCTGCGGCCAGAGCGGTCCCGCCGCGGGAACGGGCCCTTCGGGCGGAGGGTCGGGCACATCGCAGACCCGGGGCGCGAGCGGGCAC
>DASZFE010000007.1:0-16367 GCA_035940155.1 Solirubrobacteraceae bacterium
CTCGACGTGGTTCTCCGTCGGGTCCCCGCCGCGGGCGAGCTCGACGAGGTCGCTGACGAGGGCGGTGAGCTCGTCGAGCTCCTCGAGGATGTCGTGCCGGAGCGCGCGCTGCTCCTCCTCGGAGAGCCGCTCGGCCTCGGCGAGGGTCTGGATGTTGGCGCGCAGGCTCGTGATGGGGGTGCGGAGCTCGTGGGAGGCGTCGGCGACGAGGTGCCGCTGGGCCTGGACGGAGCGCTCGAGGGCGTCGAGGGTGAGGTTGAAGCTGTGGGCGAGCCGCCCGAGCTCGTCACGCCCGCCGTCGGGGAGGCGTTGGGAGAGGTCGAGCTTGCCGGTGAGGGTCTCGGTGCGCCTGGTGAAGCGCGCGATCGGCGCGAGGGCGGTGCGCGCGACGAGCGTCCCGAGGACGGCCGCGAGGGCGATCCCGGCGAGGCCGATGAGGAGGAGGATGAGCAGGATCCGGCCGAGCTCGTGCTGGACCTCGGTGAGGGGTCGCGCGATCATGACGGCGCCGCGCGGGCCGACCCCGAGGGTGAGGACGCGCAGGGAGGTCCCGCGGACGGTCCTGTCGCTGAGGGAGCTCCCCTGGCCGCTCGCGGCGATCGCCCGGTCGCTCGGGCTCGGCGCGATCTGCGTCGAGTCGCCCTGGCCGCTGGGGACCTCGAGGGCGCCGGTGGGGGAGATGAACTGCACGTAGCCCGAGGCGTCCCCGAAGGGGGCGGGCCGGACGTTGCTCGGAAGCCCCCTCTGCGGGGCGTCCCCGGACGGGCCGAGGTTCTCGGTGCGAGGCGAGGGGAAGCCGTCGGGCACGGGAAGGAGGAAGACCGCGGCGCGCCGACGCAGCGAGCGGTCGATCTCTCCGCGGAGCTCGGAGCGGACGGCGAGATAGAGGGCGCTTGCGGCGACGAGGACGGCGAGGGCGACGGAGAGGCTCGCGGTCGCGGCGATCCGGGTGCGGAGGCTCATGGCTCAGGTCGGCTCATGGCTCGCGCAGTACGTAGCCGACGCCCCGTACGGTGTGGATGAGAGGACGCGCCCCCGCCTCTTCGAGCTTGCGGCGGAGGTATCCGACGTAGACGCGAAGGGCGTTTGAGGTGGCTCCGAAGTCGTAGCCCCAGACACGGTCGTAGATGAGGCTGTGCGAGAGGACGCGCCGGGGGTTCAGGAGGAGGAGCTCGAGGAGCTGGTACTCGGTGCGGGTGAGCTCCGTGAAGGACTCCCCGACGAGGGCCCCGTGTCGGGCGTCGTCGAGCCGGATCTCCGCGAAGGAGAGGGAGGTGCCTGTCTCGCCCTCGCCGGTCTGGCCCGTGCGGCGCAGGAGGGCGCGCAGGCGGGCCTTGAGCTCGCCGACGTCGCAGGGCTTGACCATGTAGTCGTCGGCGCCGACGTCGAGCCCGTCGATGCGCTCGGAGACGGCGTCGCGGGCGGTGAGGATGAGGATCGGGACGCGGTTGCCCAGGCGCCGCAGGCGCCGGCAGACCTCCAGGCCGTCGATGTCGGGCATCCCGAGGTCGAGGACGACGGCGTCGGGTAGGGCCTGGGCGACGAGGTCGAGCGCGTGGGCGCCGCCCTCGGCGACGTCGACCTCGTAGCCGGCGAGGGAGAGGGCGCGTCGCAGGGCCTCGCGTACGGCACGGTCGTCGTCTACGACGAGGATCCTCATCGGGTTGATTGTTACGCGCCGGGAGGCCCGACGGGGATTGTTCCTACCTTTCTCTTAGCTGCGCGGGCCGCGCGGACGCGCTCGCGAGCACGGGCGCGTAGTCCGTCGGTGGGCGTGCGGGCTCGACCCCCTGTAACGGCACGAACGCGGGCGGGTACTCGAAGTATGAGAAGGGATGCCGCGGAGAGCCCGAGCGAGAGGCCGCTTCAGGACTTCCGCGAGCGCTCGCTGCGCCGGGGGGTCAACCCGGTGCTCTATTGGGCCGTGCGGGCGGTCCTGCTGCCGTTCTTCCTCGTCTACTTCCGCTTGGAGCGGATCGGCCGCGAGCATGTCCCGAGCTCGGGCCCGCTCCTGATCGCGGCGAACCATCGGAGCTTCCTCGACCCGTTCGTGATCGGCTCGCTGACGCGGCGGCCGGTCTACTATGTCGCCAAGCGCGAGCTCTTCAGGCGCAGGTGGCAGGCGTGGGTGCTGAACGCGCTCGGGGCCTTTCCGATCGACCGGGGGGCCTCCGACGAGGATGCGATGGCGACGGCGCGGGAGATACTGCTCCGCGGGGACTGCGTGGTGATCTTCCCGGAGGGCACGCGCGTGCGCTCGGGGCCGCTCGGGACCCCCCACCGCGGGGTGGGCCGCCTGGCGCTGCAGACGGGCGCGGAGGTTCTTCCGGTGGCGGTCTTGGGGACGGAGGAGGTCCGCCGGGGTTGGCGGATCCGTTCGCGCAAGGTCCGCGTGCGCTGCGGCGCTCCGCTGAGGTTCCCGACGGCGGTTGCGCCGACGACGTCTCAGGCGATGGCGGTGACGGAGCGGACGTGGACGTGCGTGAGCCTGCAGTGGGAGTGGCTCGGCGGCGAGCGCGCCTGCAGGCGCGATCCGGTCCGCGCGCGTCGGGGGGCCGGGAGCGAGCAGGCCGTCCGCGCCGCCTGAGGACGCGGCTCGGGGGTAGGGTGCAATGAGTGGCCGAGGAAGTCGCCCAGGAGTCGGTGCCCGAGGGAGTCGCCCTGGAGTCCAGGTCCAAGGCGGTCCTCGACGGGGAGTTCTCCGAGCTCTACCGGGCGCATCTGCGGGACGTCTACAGCTACGCGTACTACCGGGTGGGCAACCACCACGATGCGGAGGACCTGACCGAGCAGACCTTCCTGCAGGCCTACCGGCATTTCGAGCGCGCGCAGCGGGAGTCGAACGGACGGCCGCTGCGCCCGTGGCTGATCCGGATCGCGCACAACCTCGCGGCGAACCTCTACCGGGATCGCTCACGCAAGCCCGCGACGCCG
Organism: Solirubrobacteraceae bacterium; assembly: GCA_035940155.1. GTDB lineage: Bacteria > Actinomycetota > Thermoleophilia > Solirubrobacterales > Solirubrobacteraceae > Palsa-744. The sequence goes on from DASZFE010000007.1 coordinate 2,935, forward strand.
ATCGACGACACGACGACGCTCGTCGCGCCGCGGACGACCGAGGAGATCGTCGAGGGGCGCGAGGAGCTCGGCCGGATCATCGCGGGCGTGCAGGAGCTCCCGGGGGACCGTCGCGAGGCGCTGATCATGCGCTTTGCGCTCGGGATGGACAATCGGGAGATCGCGCGCGCGCTGGGGCGCTCGGACGGGGCAACGAAGGTGCTGATCCACCGTGCGATCAGGCAGCTCGAAGGCATCGTGGTGGCTGGCGGGGAGGACGGGGATGAGTGAGGCTGCGCACAGCTTCGAGGGACTCCTGCGCCAGGCGCTCACCCCGGTCGAGCCCCCCGAGGCGCTCTCGCGGCGCCTGGAGGGAACCCTCGAGAGCCTCACCGAGATCGCGGCGGAGGAGCTCGAGTCCTGGGAGCTCTCGGCGATGCGCGACCCGCGCAACTGGGTCCGCCCCGCGGCGGCGGTGCTCGTGGGGGGGACGGCGGGCGCGGCGCTCGTGCTCCTGCGCGCGCGTAGGCGGGCGCGGCCCGCGGAGGGGCTCGCGGACGGGCTGCAGAGCGCGCGCGAGAGCGCCGAGCGGACGCTGCGGGACCTCGGCGAAGAGGCCCGCAGGCTGATCGGCGAGCGCTGAGGTGGCCACCTGCTACCGCCACCCCTCGCGTGAGACGGGGGTCTCCTGCTCCTCGTGCGGGCGACCGATCTGTCCGGACTGCATGACGACGACGGCTGTCGGGATGCGCTGCCCGGAGTGCGCGCGCCAGCGCACGAAGGTCGTGCGGATGCGCGAGATGGCCACGGTCCCACAGGTCACCTACGCGCTGATCGCGATCAACGTGGTCGCGTTCCTCGTGGAGGGTCGCTTCGGCCTGGGAGGCGGAACCGGTGACAGCGTCTACCTGAAGGGCGCCTTACTCGGCTCGGGCGTTGGACGCGAACTGGTCGGCGAAGGCGTCGCCTTCGGGCAGTGGTGGCGGATCGTCACGGGCGGCTTCCTGCACGCGGGCCTCTTACACATCTTCTTCAACATGTACCTCCTGTACATCCTCGGGCAGATGCTCGAGCCGGTGCTCGGGAGCGTGAGGTTCGCGCTGGTCTACTTCGTCTCGCTGCTCACGGGCTCGCTCGTAGCACTGCTGGTCTCCCCGCACGACCTCACCGTCGGCGCCTCGGGCGCGGTCTTCGGACTCATGGGCGCCGCCGCGGTGGAGATGCGCGCGCGCCAGATACCTGTGATGCAGAGCGGGATCGGTTTTCTGATCGTGATCAATCTCGCCCTCAGCTTCGCCATCCCGGGGATCTCCTGGGGAGGACACGTCGGGGGCCTGATCGGCGGCGCGCTTACGATGCTCGCGCTCCAGCTCGGCGACCGCCGCCGCGCGCAGACGCTCGCGTTCGCGGGCTGCGTCGTGCTCGCCGCCGCGGCCTTCGCGGGATCGATCGCGATCTCGAAGTCCACCTTGGTCGAACCGATCTCGGTCCCGAGCTTCGTGAGCCCGGAATCAACCCCCGAACCCTCGCCCGCGCCTCCCGGACAGTGAACGCCCGCTCACGTCGGGTCGACTGCGGCGTGCGTTCTCGTGGCGTCCCCTCCGCGGCGCTAGGCTTTGCGTGTGCTGAGCGAGGCGGAGATAGACGAGCGGCTCGCGGGCGGGGATTGGCGCCGGGAGGGGTCGAGCATCGTGCGCGAGTGGCGCCTGGATGATTTCGAGGGCGCGATCGCCTTCGTGAACCGCGTCGCGGAGGTCGCGGAGCGCGCGGACCACCACCCGGACATCCTCCTGCACGGCTGGAACCGCGTGCGCCTTGAGCTCAGCACGCACTCTGAGGGGGGCGTCACCGAGGCCGACCTCGCGCTCGCCTCCGAGCTCGACGGTCTCCTCTGATCTCTGTGGGCGACCCTGGGCCGTTTGGCGTCGACCGGCCTCCCTGCTAGCTTTTACCCGTCGCCAGAGATGAAAGACGACGAATCTCCTCGAAGTAGCCCGACCGCGTGACGGCGCTGAAGCTCGTCCTCACGGCGGTCCTGATCGCTCTGAACGCGTTCTTCGTGATCGCGGAGTACGCGCTCGTGCGCTCCCGGCGGGCGCGGCTGGAGACGATGCGGGAGGAAGGCAAGCGCGGGGCGGCCCTCGCGCTGAAGCAGCTCGACAGCATCAACGAGTACATCTCCGCGGTCCAGATCGGGGTCACGATGGCCTCGATCGGGATCGGAGCGCTCGGCCAGCCCGCGCTCGCCGACCTCCTGGAGGGGGCCCTCGGCGGGACGCTCGCACACGGGGTCTCGATCGCCCTCGCGGCGGTGTTCGCCTACCTGATCGTGACCTTCTCCCAGCTGATCGCGGGCGAGATGGTCCCGAAGCTCTACGCGATCGACCGCTCGGAGTCGGTGGCGCGGGTGATCGCGCGCCCCCTGCAGGGGTTCAGGGTGCTCTTCCACCCGGTCATCATCGGCGTGACGGCCCTCTCGGCCCGGATCCTGCGCCTCCTCGGCGTGGATACCAGCGGGCAGGCGATCGGGGGCTCGAGCGAGGAGCTCAAGCGCCTGATCGCCGAGTCCTCCGCGGGCGGGCACCTGGACCCGGGCGAGGCGGGGATGCTGACGGGCGTCTTCCACCTCCACGAGCAGGAGGCCCGCCAGGTGATGACGCCGATCCCGGCCGTGGTGACGGTCGACATCTCCCAAGACGTCGAGACCGCGCTGAGGCTCTGCATCGACTCCGGGCACACCCGCCTGGTGGTGACGGAGGACGAGAACCGCGACCGGGTCCGGGGCCTGGTCCACGCGAGCACGCTGGCGCGGCAGATGATGGAGCACGGGCCTCACGCGTCGGTGGAGCCGCTGGTCCACGATGCGCCGATCGTCCCCGAGACGAAGCCGCTGGACGACCTCCTCGCGGACCTCCAGCGCGAGCGGACTTCGATGGCGGTCGTCGTCGACGAGTACGGCCGGGTCGTCGGGATCGTGACCGTCGAGGACATCATCGAGGAGGTCGTGGGGGAGATCTCCGACGAAACCGACCCCGCGGCGGGGGAGATCCGGCGACTTCCCGGCGGCGAGCTCCTCGTGCGCGGGCACGTCGCGATCGCGGACCTCCTCGACCACGGAATCGAGCTCCCCCTCGACACCGACGCCTACAACTCCGTCGGGGGCTTCGTCTTCGCCGAGCTCGGCCGGCTCCCGCGGCGCGGGGACACGGTCGCCTCGGGCGACTTCTCGATCCGCGTGGAGTCCGTGCGGGAGAATCGGATCGAGTCCGTGCGCATCCGCGAGCGCCGCGCCGTCCCCTCGCGCCGGGAGCCCGACTCGGAGGGGTAGGGGAGGCCAGCCCGCGCGGGGCCTCCCGGGCGCTCAGTAGCTGTGGAAGCCCCGCCCGCTCTTGCGGCCCAGGGCGCCCTCGGCGATGAGCTCCTGTACGCGCGGGGGAACGGTCTCGCCGATCGTGTGCCCGATCGCCGCGGAGACGTCCAGGCCGACGAGGTCCAGGAGCGCGAGCGGGCCCATCGGGTGGCCCGCGCCGAGCTTCATGCAGGTGTCGATCGCCTCGGCCTCCATCCCGGTCTCTTCCTGCAGGCGGACGGCGCTGAAGAGGTAGGGGAAGAGGAGGCGGTTGACGACGAAGCCGGGGACGTCGGGGACCTCGACGGGGATCTTCTCGAAGGTCTCACAGAGCGCGAGCGCGCGCTCGCGCGTCTGCTCGCTCGCGCCGCTCGGGAAGATCAGCTCGACGAGCTTCATCTTCGTGACCGGGTTGAAGACGTGCAGGCCCAGGAAGCGCTCTGGATCGCCGCTTTCCTGCGCGAGGCGCTGCACCGAGAGCGAGGAGGTCGTGCTCGCGAGGATCGCCTCCGGGTCGATGATCGCGCGCAGTTCGGAGTGCATCCCGGCCTTCACCTCGTGGTCCTCCACTACGGCCTCCACGACGAAGCTCGCCCGCGCGAGCGCCCCGGGGTCGGTCACGACCTGGATGTGCTCGGGGTCGATCTCCGCGCCCAGGCGCGCGAGGGCCTTCTCGACCGTCTCCTGCGCCCGGTCGGCCGAGCTCTGGGAGCGGGCGAGGAGCAACACGGGTCCGTGGTGCGCGGCGGTCGCGGCGAGCCCGCACGCGATCGCGCCGCTGCCGACGATGGCCAAGCTCTCGTTCATGCCTCCACCTCCAACTCGCCTTCGCCTCCGCTCGAAAGATTGGTTGACTGACCAGTCAATCTATGCGCTCCGAAGCGGTAGAGTAGGGGTTGGAGGCTCCGGGCACCCTCCAGACGCGCCCGAGTCTCACGTGAGGGCAAACCCGCGCAAATCAAAAAAGTAATCCCAGAGCAACCCCAGAGCCAAAGAGAGGACTCAAAGCCATGAGAGAGCCAGAGGGTCGCGAGGTCGTGATCGTCGAGGCGGTCCGCACCCCGATCGGCCGCGGTCACAGGGAGAAGGGCTACTACAAGGACACCCATCCGAACGACCTCCTCGGGAAGGTCTACACCGAGGTCATCGCCCGCGCCGGGATCGACGCCGCCGAGGTCGAGGACGTCATCGCGGGCTGCGTGCAGCAGTTCGGGGAGCAGGGCTTCAACATCGCCCGCAACGCCTGGCTCCAGGAGGGCCTCCCGATCGAGACCCCCGGGACGACCGTGGACCGCCAGTGCGGCTCCGCCCAGCAGGCCGTGAACTTCTCCGCCGCCCTGATCGCGGCGGGCGTCCACGACGCGATGATCGGCTCCGGCGTGGAGCACATGGGCCACCTCCCCTTCGCCGCGGGCATGAAGACCCAGGAGGACTTCGGCTTCGCCTTCACCCCCGCGCTGATGGCCAAGCACAACATCGTCGGCCAGGGCCTCGGCGCGGAGATGATCGCCGATCAGTGGGAGATCCCCCGCTCCGAGCTCGACGAGCTCGCCGTCCGCTCCCACCGCCTCGCCCACCAGGCCACCGAGGAGGGCCGCTTCGAGCGGGAGATCGTGCCCTTCCAGGTCAACGGGGACACCTTCGTGACCGACCAGGGGATCCGCCCGGACACGAACCTCGAGGCCCTCTCCCAGCTCAAGCCCGCCTTCAAGCCGGACGGGAAGATCACCGCGGGGAACGCCTCGCAGATCTCCGACGGCGCCGCCGCTGTCCTGCTGATGTCGGCGGACAAGGCCAAGTCCCTCGGCCTGCGCGCGCGGGCGCGGATCGTCGACCAGACGACCGTGGGCTGCGACCCGGTGAAGATGCTCGAGGGCCCGATCCCCGCGACGAGCAAGATCCTGCGGCGCAACGGGATGAAGATCGACGACATCGACCTGATCGAGATCAACGAGGCGTTCGCCCCGGTCGTGGCGGCGTGGCGGCGGGAGCACAACCCGGACATGGACCGCGTCAACGTGAACGGCGGCGCGATGGCCCTCGGGCACCCCCTGGGCTCCACGGGGGCCCGCCTGATCACGACCCTCCTGCACGAGCTCGAGCGCTCGGACAAGGAGATCGGCTTCGTCACCATGTGCTGCGGCGGCGGACTCGGGACGGGGACGCTCATCCAGCGGGTCTGACACGCGACCGTCAGACTTTCGGTCCCCCGCCGGTCCAGTCAACTGCGACCGGCGGGAGGGCCAGCAGCGCGGCCCAGGTGCTCGGGTCGGTCTGGGCGCTCTGGGGGAGGCCGTGGGCGGCCTGGAAGGCGGCGAGGTTCTGGGCGGTCTGGGCGTCGAAGATCCCGCTCGTGGTCTGGGTGGGGATCGCGCTTGCGAGGTGCTCCTGCAGCCAGAGGACCTGATCTCCTTTAGATCCTTCCCCGAGTAGCGGCGAGGTGAGCTCGGGCGTCGGGATCACCAAGCTTGGGTCGAGCGCCGCGGCGAGCGCGGCCCAGCCTTCGGCGGGGGTTTCCTGCCAGTCCCAGTATGAGGTCCCCGTGGCCCCGTAGGCGTGCGCGAGGGAGCGGAAGTCTACGAGCTCTTCGGGGCGCGGATGCGAGTAGGTCTGCCCGAGGGGGAAGATGGGGCGCCCGTAGATCAGGTTCTCCTCCCAGGTGTGGACGAAGACCTGCGCGACGGAGGTCCCGATGTCCTTCCAGTACATCTGCGGGGCGTTGAACTGCGCGCCCCCGGGGCCGAGGAAGACCGAGTAGGGGAAGGCCGGGTGGTAGTCCACGTAGGGGAAGGAGGCCAGGCCGAGCGGGTAGCCGGGGCCGATCTTCGCCCGGAGCGCCGCGATGTAGCGCTGCGCGGAGCCGTAGCGGCCCTCGTACTCGGACTCGGCGTCGATCACGAGACAGTCCGCCCCCGCGGCGACGGCGGCGGCGCCCATTTCGGCCTCCCCGACCGGTTCGGTCCCGTAGACGTACTGCCACGCGCAGACGTGCAGCCCGAGGGCGTGCAGCCCCTGGACGAGCGCCGGGGAGAACTGGCTCCAGTAGTTGCTCGAGCCGTCGGAGCTCTTCACGAACACCGTCTCGACCCCCGCCGCGTGCGCCTGGGCGGCGATGCTCGCGAGGTCGCCCCCGTTTGACTTTTCCATGTACCAGATCCACATCCCCTGGCCTTCGAAGGCCGTCCCGCCCGGCGCCCCCGCGGGCGTCGCCGTCGGCTGCGGCGGGGGCTTCGGCTTGGGCGGGTGCAGCGCGTAGCGGACCACCCGGATCGGGCCCACGGGATTCGAGTAGCGACCGCCGCCCAGTTCGATCCTGATCTGTCCCGAGTGCGCGTTCCCGGGCACCGTCACCACGAGGCCCCCGAGCCTCGCCGAGGCGTGGACGTGCGAGTGGGGCGAGGTCCGGCTGATCCGCGCCCCGCGCAGGCGGGGGAACGCGACCGCCATCCCGCTCCGCAGGCCCCGTCCACTCACGAGCATCGTCCCGCGCACCGAGACCATGTGCGGATCGTTCCCGCAACGGCTCGCCGGGACGCAGCGGACGTCCAGGAGGCTCACCGTCGGGGCGCGACGGCGTGGAGAGGGCTTGCTTGCGCTGTGTCTGCTCGCGCCGTGCTTGACAGCGCCATGCGTGCCCGAGCCCGAGGTGCCCGTCGAGCCCGGGGCGGTCCCGCCCGGGTTTGCCGCGCCGAGCGCGCCCCCGGGCAGGGGCAGTCCACCCAGCAGCGCCAGCGCGACTGCCGCGGCGAGGGACCTCGATCGCTTCTGGGCGCCTCCACTTCTCATCAGACGGGACCTCGGGAGAGGGTTCCTAGCGCGAGCCGCGGACCTTAACGGCTCTCTGAAACCAAACCGAGCGCCGCGAGGAAAGTTGCGCCGCCCCAGCCCCCGGCCCCGTGCGGCGGCCTCTGCCCCCTGCCCCGGTCTCCGCCTTCGGCGCTCGACTCATCCCCAGCGGAAGCCCGTCGGGGCGGGCGCGGGGCGCAGCGGGCTCGAAGGGAGGTCCGGCGGGGGGTCGGGCATGTTGTAGCCCGCCGGCGCGACGTCGTTGGGGGCGTCGGCGTGGAAGAGTGAGGCGAGGTACTGGATCTGCCCCCGCCCGGGGCCGAGCTCTGACTGGCCGCCCCCGTAGCAGGCGATGCCCCGCGTGGCGCAGTAGTCGTAGGTGTCCAGCAGCGACTCCGTCCCGCCGAGGCGCGAGGGCTTGATGTTGATCGTCCGGGGCGCGAAGGGGAGGGCCTCGATGTCCGCGACCCCGTGGATCGGGGCGTCCCAGGTGATCCGCTCGTGGTACCCCCGCAGGACTTCCTCGGTCTCGGGCGTCAGGGCGGGATCCTCGATCCAGGCATCCGGGAAGGCCTCGGCGACGCGGCGGTAGAGCTCGGGATCGGGCGCGTTGTCGACGATCGTCCCGGAGTACCACCCCTTCAGGTCGGCCGTCTCCACGACCCCGAGCTCGACGAGCTCCGCGATCAGGGACTCGTCCCAGGAGGGGGTCGGGTCGAGCTTGAAGCCCAGCCCAGGCGCGATCGCAAGGCGCCGGCGCACCGGCTCCAGAGAGGGCGGCTCACCCAGGCGCACCGAGGCCACGAACCGCAGCGGCCGGGGCTCGCGCCCGAGGGCCGCGTGCAGCGGCAGGCCCGCCTGGCGCAGCGCGAGGTCCAGGGCCGCGGAGTCGAAGGCCCAGTTGCGGTAGAGGCGGAACTCGGGTCGTTCGGGCCCCTCGGGGAAGAGGTCGAGCTCGCGCAGGCGCGCCGCGAAGGAGGCGAGCGTGAAGCTCCCACGCAGCGGCGCGCTCGCCCCGGCGCGCTGCAGGGCGACCTGGTCGTCGCCCGAGTACGTCACGTCCTCGCCGATGCCCTCCTCGCCCGCGCCCCGCAGGCGGATCACGGTCGTCAGGCGTTCGAAGCCCCCCGGCAGCGCGGACTGGAGGCCTTCGAGCTCGTACTCCTCGACGGTCAGCTCGAGCCCCGCGAGGAGCTCCCAGGTGCTCATCCGTGCGTCTTCCTCGTCCGGCGTGTCCTTCTCATCGTGTTTCCCACCTTAGCCGCGCGTCCCGCGCGCGGGACGCGCGTCGGTCACACGCAGTCCCGGGTGCGCTTCCCCTTCGAGGCCGTCGATCAGCTCGTCCAGGCGCAGCTCCTCCAGGGCGCCCGCGACCGCCTGGAGCTCGGCGGCGCAGAGCTCGATCAGGCCCTTCCCCTCCCGGACGAGCTCGAGAGTCTCCTGCAGGCTCGCCTCGCCCGAGTCCAGGCGGCGGATGATCTCCTCCACGCGCGCGGAGGCGCTCTCGTAGGTCTGGGGCACGGCGCTCTCGTGCAGGGCCCTCGCCGAGATGGCGTCTTCCGACAGGGCGATCGCCGCGGCGATGTCGTCGCTCACGCCGGGCTCTCCTGGATCTGCGCCGGAAGGACGCCGTCTGCGAAGCGCAGCCGCAGCGCCCCCGCCTTGGCGGCCTCGACGGTGCTCGCGACGGGCTCGCCGTGCGCGTCCTGCGCGAGGAGATAGCCGCGTTCGAGCGTCCGCTGCGGGTCGTGCGCGGCGAGCGCGAGCTCCAGGCGACGGAGCTCCCGCGGGCCGCGCTCGCGGCATTCGGCCAGGCCCGCGGCGCTCTTACGGGCGAGCACGAGGAGGCGTCGCTCGGTGAGCTCGCGCTCCCCGCGCAGCCGCCGCCGGGCGCCCGCGCGGGTCTCGCGCAGGTGCTGGTGCAGACGGGCGCGCTGGCCGGTGAGGTGCGCGCCCGGGGCGCGAGCGAGGCTCGCCAGGGAGCGTGCGCGATCGAGGACGGCTCGGCGCCCGTGCTCGCGGACTCTCCCCGCGCTTCTCAGCAGCGCCGCGCGGGCGTCCTCGCAGTCGACCCTCACGGCCTCCTCGGCGGCGTGCGTGGGCGTCGAGGCGCTCACGGCCGCGACGTCGTCGAGGAGGGTCCGGTCGGTGTGGTGCCCGACGGAGGCGATCACGGGGACCCCGAGGAGCGCGACGGTTCGACAGAGGGTCTCGTCGCAGAAGCAGAGGAGGTCCGCGAGGGAGCCCCCGCCGCGCGCGACGATCACGACCTCGACCTCCGCGAGGGCCGCGAGGTCCTGGAGGGCGCGCGCGATCGCGGGCGCGGCGCGGCGGTCCTGGACGGGCGCGAATCCCCAGACGAGCCGCCCGGCCCAGCCGCGTCGGCCGAGGGCCGCGAGGACGTCGTCGCGGGCCTTCCCGCTCTCGCTGCTCACGATCCCGATGCACCGCGGCAGGACGGGTCGGCGCAGGCTCCGCTGGCGCTCGAGGAGGCCCTCGGCGTGGAGCTTCTTGCGCAGGCGATCGATCCGCGCGAGCAGGTCGCCCTCGCCCGCGACGCGCAGGTCGGAGACCTGGAAGGAGAAGCTCGGCGAGGCGCTCTGGCTGCCGGGGTAGTAGTCGCAGCCGCCCGCGAGGACGACCTGGACGCCTTCGAACGAGGAGGGCGTCTCCTTCTGGGCCTGGAGACCTCCACGGGCGAGGATCGCCTCCCAGTCCGCGCGCCAGACCGCGCAGGGGATCGCGCCGTGGGCGTCGCGGAGCTCGAAGTAGACCCGCGCGCGCGCGATGCGGAGGTTGACGAGCTCGCCGACGAGCTGCACGTGCGCGAATGCTCGGAGCTTCGTGCGCAAGGCCGCCGCGTACTCGCCGACCGGGAAGGGTCCGGCGAGCTCGCTTCCGGGGATGCCGCCGAGACTGGGGTTACCCGCCGGGCCGGGGACGCCCGCGGGGGCGGGAACGGGGAGCGTGGACATCGCCGATCAGCATAGGGTCCGGCACGGACCCACAGGCGCTAGCATCGATGGCAAATGGCCCAGCGTCCGCGATCGCGCAAGCGCCGCCCGGCGCCCGGGCGTGGAGCGGGGTCCGGGCGGGTGCTCGCTCCCGAGCCGAGCGCCAAGCCCGCGCGTGCCGCACGTGAGTCCTCGGGACCGTCCGTCACGAGCGTCCTCGGCGAGCGTCCCCGTGCGCCCTGGCACCCGCTGCCCCTCTCTGAGCTCCTGATCCTCGTCGGCGCGGTCGCGACGGTGATCGGTCTGCAGCGTGGGTCCGTCTACGGCCGCGCGCCGCTCTTCGCGGGCCTCGCGGCGGTCGGGATCGGCACGATCGAGGTGACCCTGCGCGAGCACCTGAGCGGATACCGCTCGCACGCGACGCTTCTCTCGGTGATCCCCGTTCTCGCCCTCGACACGGCGCTCGTGCTCGTGATCGCGCTCTTCGCGCGCGTCCCGCGCGGAGAGCTCCTGCTCCTGCTCCTCGCGATCGACCTCGCGCTCTTCGTCCCGCTCTTCAAGTACCTCCGCGCGCGCTTCCTCGACGCCCGTCACGCGCGCGCGCTCGAGCAGCGCTGAGGGTCCGGGGCGGCTCGGGCGCCGGGCGTGGCCCGTGGCAACCCGCGGGATCGCGCTCACGCGAGCGCGGGAAGCGCGGGCAGGGGCTCGCCCGAGCGCGGGGCGCCCGGGACGTCGCGGTCGAGGCGGTTGTCGCGCCCGAGGACCATCACGGGGTCGCCGCACATCTCGATCAGCCGCGAGAAGGTTCGCGCGCCGATGCGGTGCTCGAGCTCGCGCGGGTTCGGCGGGAGGGGCCCGTCGGCGTCGGAGTCGATGTCGGAGGTGAAGACGATCGAGCGGCGCTCCTCGTAGCGGGCGTTGACGATCAAGTAGAGCTGCTCGAGGACCCACTCGGTCGGGCGCACGACGCGGAGGTCCTCGACGTGGAGGAGCTCGACTTCGGTGAGCGTTCGGATCACGGTCTCGGTGCTCTCGCGGGTCTCCGAGTTGAAGGTCGCGCGCAGCCGGTTCAGGAGGGCGACGGCGTTGAAGCTCACAACCGAGTGCCGCTGGCGGGCGGCGCTCGCGGCGACCATGTACCCGAGGGTCGTCTTGCCGGTTCCGGTGTGGCCGAGGAGCCAGATCCCGCGGCCCTCGTGGAGGTTGCGGCGGATGTCCGTGCAGAACCGCCGCACGGCGCGCACCGAGTCGGGGTTTTCCTGGGCGATCTGCGTGAGCGGGTGGCGCTCCCAGGAGAGGTCCGTGTAGCGGCGCGGGACGCGGTCGCTCAGGCGCCGCGCGCGCGCGTGGGCGATCCGCTGGGCGCGGCAGGCGCAGTCGCTCGCGGTGTTCGTGCGCTCGTCGATCACGAAGCCGCTCCCGTCGCAGCTCGCGAAGGGGCACGCGCTCGGATCGAACGGCTGGGGAAGCGGGGAGAGCACTCAGGAACCAGTCAAGCAAGCGCCCCGGCGGCCGAGGAGCTCCAAGGACGCTCAGTGCGGGTTTTTGCCCGATGAGCCGTCCAGCGAGCCCGATGAGCTCTCGAGCGAGCGCAGCGGGCGCTCGTGACCCTCGCCGCGCTCGCCGCGGTTCTCGCCCTCGAGGCCCAGACGCTCCAGGCGGGCGATCTCGCGCTCGCCCTCGACGCGCGCGGGGTGCTCGGCGGGGAGCCCCGCGATCAGCGCCGCGATCCGATCGCGAAGCTGGAGCGCGAAGTGCGGGGTCGAGGCGCCGACGAGGCGCCGGACGTCCTCGACGGTGACCTCGGGAGTGGCCTCGGATGCGCTCATGGCGAGGGCGAGGAGGAGGAGACGGGGGAGATCTCGAGCATCGTGTCCAGTTCGGCCTGCGCGGTCGCGGAGATCGCGTGCGCGTCGCCGATGAGGAAGCCGTGATTGTAGGAGCCATGCACGGGACGGTAGGCCGCGGCGTCGCTGTAGGCGGGCTGGATGTCCCTGAGGTATTCCCCGAGCGCCGCGGGCACCTGGGTGGGACCTTCGAGGAGGAGGAGCGGGCCGTAGTCGCCGCTCGCCGAGAGTGGGGCCGCGGCGGGGGCGTCGAGGGGCTGCGTGGCGCTGGCAAAGACGAGGCCGTGCCCGGGTTCGCGGACGCCCCAGCCGAAGCTTTCCTCGGCGAAGGTCGCCGTGGCGATCGCGTTCTCGACGGGGCTCTGCGCGATCGTCGCGGTCGCGTCCGTCGCGCCCGCGACCGAGCTGCTCGCGCTCGGGGCGCCCGCGCTCGGGAGGGCGCTGGCGTATGCGCGGGCCCCGGGGGTCTTCGTGGTGGCGAGGATCCGCTTTGCGGTCCCGTAACGGGCGAGCCGGGCGAGCACGGCGTCGCTGACGGCGGTGCTCGGGCCCAGGACGTAGATCTCGGGTTCGCGCAGCTGCGCGAGGGCTTCGCGCGTCGGGGCGGGCACGCCGACGGCGGTGACGAAGAGGATCGGCGCGCCCGTCTGCGCGGCGAGTCCGGCGGCGGGCATCGCAAGCGCGGGGGGCCCGTCGGCGGCGACGACGATCACGGCGTGCGGGGGACCGCCGTGCATGATCGTGTTGAGCCCCTCGATTTCGACGGCGCGCTTGAAGGGGTCGCCGGCACGCACGGGGTAGACGCGGTAGGAGCCCGCGGGGACGAGGTCGGGGCCGACCTCGATGATCTGGGTGTCCCCGAGGGCGCCCGCGGCGCTCGCGCCGCCGCCGGTCGCGCTGAGGCCGGTCGGGCGCATCGCGGCGAGGGCTTCGGCGGAGACGGCGGGGAGGGTGGGACCTTCGCTGTAGAGGAGGGGCGCGCGCAGGGGCGAGCTCGAGAGCACGGAGGCCGCGAGCGCATCGGCCCAGCCGTGCGCGTCGACGACGGTCACGATGGGCGGGCGGGTCACGGCGGTCAGGCCGGGGCGCACGGCGCGGGCGACCGCCGCGGCGTCGGTGACGGGGTCGGCGCCTCCGAGACGGACGGTGTTCTTCGTGACGAGGCCGCCCGCGCCCGCGGGTCCGACCGAGGCGAGCGCCTGCGCGCCGCCGGCGGAGGACGACGCGCTCCCCAGCGGTGTCTTGCCGCAGCCCCCCAGAGCGAGCGCCGGCGTGAGCGTGGAGAGAAGCGCGAGGAGGAGCGCGAAGGAGGGGCGTCGGAGGGGGCGTGCGCGCATCCGGGGGCACATTAGCGGCGTGGGCGACCCGACCCACGAAATCCCGGCATTTGCGGGTATTTTCTGGGAAAGGACGTGCAGTCGATGCAACCGTCATTGCGCTCTGATAGCGTGCCGCCCAGAACGCCGAATCTCTGGCTGGATGCCGGGGAACGGGGGACCCAAGTTGTTGGGGCGAATC
>DASZFE010000008.1:0-4426 GCA_035940155.1 Solirubrobacteraceae bacterium
ACGGGGCGGTGCGCAACACCGACGCCCTCGGGCGCCTCGGCGGGGACGAGTTCATCGTGATCTCCGAGGAGCACACCCTCTCGGCGGGGCCGGAGCTGATCGCCGAACGCCTCCTGGAAGCGCTCAAACACCCCTTCAAGCTCGGGGACGGCGAGGAGACCCGCGTGAGCGTCGCGGCGAGCATCGGGATCGCCGTCGGGGACCGGTCCTCCGCGGAGGAGCTCCTGCGCGACGCGGACATCGCGATGTACCGCGCGAAGTGGGACGGGAAGAACCGCTACGTGGAGTTCGAGAGCGGGATGCAGGACAGCGTGCAGAACCGGATGGAGCTCGAGATGGACCTCCGCGAAGCGCTCGTGAAGGACGAGTTCTTCCTCGCCTACCAGCCCACGTTCGACCTGAGCGACATGAGCCCCACGGGGGTCGAGGCGCTGATCCGCTGGAACCACCCCAAACGCGGGATCGTGCAGCCCAACGACTTCATCCCACTCCTGGAGGAGACGGGGCTGATCACGGACATCGGCCGGTGGGTCCTGCAGGAGGCCTGCCGTCAGGGCGCGGCGTGGCGGGCCAACGGGCATCGGATCGGGATGGCCGTGAACGTCTCCGGGCGCCAGCTCGACTCCGACGAGCTGATCGCCGACGTCGAAGGCGCGCTCTCCCTGAGCGGCCTCGAGCCCTTGGCGCTGACGATCGAGATCACCGAGACGACGCTCATGCGCAACGTCGAGGAGACCGCCCGCCGGCTCATCCAGCTCAAGGAGCTCGGCGTGCGGGTCGCCATCGACGACTTCGGCACCGGGTACTCCTCCCTCGCGCACCTCCAGCGCTTCCCCGTGGACGCCCTGAAGATCGACCGCTCGTTCATCTCGGGCCTGAAATACAACCAGGAGGGCGAGACCCTGATCCGCACCCTCGTCCAGCTCGGGAAGGCCCTCTCGATCGAAACCTTCGCCGAGGGGATCGAGCAGCAGCAGGAGCTCTCGCTCCTGCGCGACGAGAACTGCGAGGGCGGCCAGGGCTTCCTCTTCGCCCGCCCCCTCGACGTCGAGGCCGCCGAACGCTTCTTCCGCGACTGGGCCGGAAGCCACGCCGCGGCCTCGGCCTGAGCGCCCACCGAGGGCTAGAGTCCGCGGGGTGTCGAGCCCCCGGGTACGCGAGGAGATCGAGCGCCTGGCCGGGATCGAGCGGGGCTCGGCGAGCGAGGGGGAGGCACGGGCGGCGCGGGTGCTCGCGGGGATGCTGCGGGAGCGGGGCCTCGAGCCGGTGCTCGAGGAGGAGCGGGCGGTGGGGGACTTCTGGCTCGCGACGGGGCTCGCCGCGGGGGCGGGGGCGCTCGCGGGGCTGATCGGGAGACGGTCCCGCCGCGCGGGCGCTCTCCTGGGGGCCGCGGCGGCGGGGCTGATGGCGGACGATGTGGACAACGGGGCGCATCTCCTCCGTCGGCTCCTCCCGGAGCGCACGACGACGAACGTGCTCGCCTGGGCGGGGGACCCGGAGGGGGCGGAGACGGTGGTGCTGATCGCCCACCACGACGCGGCGCGGACGGGCCTGCTCTTTCACCCGGGGCTGGTCCCGCTCGTGAATCGACTGGCGCCGGGGTGGTACGCGAGGCAGACGACCTCGACGCAGACGGGGCGGCTGCTGGTGGCGGGCCCGGCGCTCGTGGCGCTCGGGAGCGCGCTGGGGCTGCGACGGGTGCGCCGCCTGGGGACGGTCTGGAGCGCGGGGACGGCGGCGCTGCTGGCGGACGTGGGGCGCTCGGCGGTGGTGCCCGGCGCGAACGACAACCTGAGCGCGGTGGCGGTGCTGCTGATGGTCGCGGAGGAGCTGGCGCGGGGGCCGGTCCCGGGGGTGCGGGTGCTGCTGCTCTCGACGGGGAGCGAGGAGTCCTTCATGGAGGGGATGCGGGGCTTCGTGCGCCGCCACGGTCCCGAGCTCGACCCCACGCGGACGCGCTTCGTGGCGCTGGAGTGCGTGGGGTCGCCGCGGCTGATGATCATGGAGGGGGAGGGGATGCTGAGGATGCGCGACCACGACCGGTCCCTGCGGGAGGAGCTCCAGGCCGCCGCCGACGAGGCGGGCGTGGAGGTCTGGCGGGGGCTGCGCCTGGGGGCGGGGGGGACGGACGCGCTGCCGGCCCTGCGGGCGGGCTACCGGGCGGCGTGCGTGGCGGCGTGCACGGAGCTGAAGGTCCCGGCGAACTACCACTGGCCGACGGACGTCCCGGAGAACCTGTGCTGGTCGACGATCGAGGAGGCCGCGACGGTGGTCACGGGGCTCCTGGGGCGCGTGGGCCGAGGGGCGACGGCGGGGGCGAGGGGCTGGGGTGAGCGTTGTGAACAGGGGGGCCGCCATGGCGGAGGCGGCCCCCCTGAACTGTGTGGTCGACGAGGGACAGGCTGATATGGGTTCCCCGAACGACCTGTGGACCAGCTGGACAAGCGCGTCGAAGAAGGCCGCGCCCTCGTTGCTGTGTTCCATTTATCGCTGCTTTTGGGCCGAGAGTCAAGCGTGCAACAAAAAGACCAGAAGATGCTCCGATTCGGATGTGTCGTCAAAGGTGTCGGCCGGGGCGCGGATCGCGCCCGGTCGAGGGGCGCGCGGGTCTGACCGGGTAGGCTGCGCCCCATGTCCCTGCACCCCCTTGCGGAGCGGTTCGCGACGGTCGCCGGGGCCTACGAGCGCGGGCGGCCCGGGTACCCGCCGGCGGTGGCGGGGGCGATCGCGGCGGAGCTCGGGGTCCCGCCGGGCGCGCCCGTGCTCGACCTGGGTGCGGGGACGGGGAAGCTGACGCGGGTGCTCCTGGGGGCCGGGCTGGACGTGGTGGGGGTCGAGCCCCACGGGTCCCTGCGCGAGGTCCTCGCAGCGGGCGTGGGCCCGGAGCGCGTGCGGGAGGGCCTCGCCGAGGCGATCCCCCTACCCGACGGGTCTGTGGCGGCGGTGACGGTGGGGGACGCCTTCCACTGGTTCAAAGCCGCGGAGGCCCTGGGGGAGATCCGCCGCGTCCTGCGCCCCGGGGGCGGCCTGGCGGTGCTCGCGACGATCCCCGACTGGCGCGAGGCCTCCTGGGCGCACGAGGTGGGGACGCTGATGGAGAGCATGCGCCCCGAGCACCCCTTCTTCGACGGGACCCCCTGGCGGGAGGCGGTGCGGGCGGCGGGCGCGTGGAGCGAGCCGCGGGAGGTTCGCGTGAGCACCTCCCGACCCACGGACCTCGAGCGCACGCTCGACTTCATCGCCTCGATGAGCTGGGTCGCGGCGATGTCCGAGGAGGAGCGCGCGGAGATGCTCGGAAAGATCCGCGCCCTGATCGAAGCCGGCGAGACCCCCGCGGAGATGCCCGTCCACGTGCTCATCGGGCTGAGCTCGCTCACCTGAGGGGATTCTCCACACGTAACATACACCTAGCGTGTATACTTGGTGTATGGGCATGGCGCGGACGAACATCGAGATCGATGAGGGGTGCGTCGAGGCGATCATGGACCGCTACGGCCTGCGGACGAAGACTGCCGCCGTGGACCTCGCCCTGCGGCACCTCGCGGGGCAGCCGATGACGCGCGAGGAAGCCCTTGAGATGCGGGGCGCGCGGGCGATCTCCGAGCCCCCGGCCGACGTGCCGCCCCACGCGCTCGCGTGATCCTCGCCGACACCTCCGCGTGGGTCGAGTACGACCGTGCCACGGGCAGTCCCGCCGATCGCCGCCTCTGCGAGCTGATCGAGAGCGAGGCCCCGATCGGGGTCACGGAGCCCGTGATCATGGAGGTCCTCGCGGGCGCCCGGGACGACCGGCAAGAGGCCGACCTGCGCCGACTGATGCTGCGCTTCGAGCTCCTCGGCTTCGACGCCGCGGCCGACTTCGACGGGGCCGTGCGGATCTATCGTCGCTGCCGCGCGGCGGGCGTGACCCCGCGCGGGATGCTCGACTGCATGATCGCCGCGGTCGCGTGGCGTCGCGGGGCGACCCTCCTCGCACACGACGCCGACATGGACCGCCTCGCCCGCGTGGTCGAGATCGAGATGGACCCCGCGTCGCTGCGGGTTTGAGGGGCTCGTGGAGCACCACCAGATATATATACCTACCCCTAGCCGTATATACTGCCCGTGATGGCGAAGCATCTGGTGGACATCGATGAGGAGGCTCTGCGGGATGCGCGGGCTCGGCTCGGCGTGGCGACGATCAAGGAGACGGTCAACCGTGCGCTCCGTCTGGCGGGCGGCGATCAGGGCGCGGCGGTGACTGAGTGCCTGGACACGCTCGCCCGTGCGGACCTCACGCCACGCGAGCAGGCATGGCGCTGAGGCAGCTCCTGGACACGAGCGTTCTGACTCGCCTGCGCGAGCCCTCGGTTCGGGAGGCGATCGAGGAGGGGACGCGGCGTGGGGAGCTCGCGCGCGCGGGGATCAGTGACCTCGAGATCGGGTT
>DASZFE010000009.1:0-3927 GCA_035940155.1 Solirubrobacteraceae bacterium
GGGGCGGGCTGCGTGAACCCGCCCGACCGGATCAAGCTCGGGACCGTGGGACCACCGGGACCGGGGGTGGAGATCAGCCTGGCGGAGGACGGGGAGGTGCTGATCCGCGGGGAGGTGGTGATGCTGGGCTACCGGGGCGCCCCGGAGAAGACCGCGGAGACGATCGACCCGGAGGGCTGGCTGCACACGGGGGACATCGGGGAGATAGACGAGGACGGGTACCTGCGGATCGTGGATCGCAAGAAGGAGATCATCATCAACGCGGCGGGCAAGAACATGTCCCCGGCGAACATCGAGGCGACGATCAAGAGCGCCTCCCCTCTGATCGGACAGGCGTGCGCGATCGGGGACGGCCGCCCCTACAACACGGCGCTGATTGTCCTCGACGCGGACTTCGCGCCGCTCTGGGCCGCGCAGCACGGCCTTGAGGGCCGCACGCTGGAGGATCTCGCGACCGAGCCCACGATGCGCGCGGCGGTCGAGGAGGCGATCGAGGCCGCGAACGCGAAGCTGGCCCGCGTGGAGCAGATCAAGAAGTTCACGATCGTCCCCGGCGACTGGCTCCCGGGCGGAGACGAGCTGACCCCCACGATGAAGCTCAAGCGCAAGCAGGCCAGGCACGCCCCGATCGAGGTCGTCGCCGCTTGAGCGCTACTTGCCGACTCTGGAGGGAGTGTCCGAGGATCTGTATATGTGGGATACGGTAAGCGCCGTGAGCCCTGTCACACGCATCCCGTCCTACAAGGACTTGTTGTGGCCCACGCTGCGGGCGGTGCGCGAGATCGGCGACTCGGGGACGATCGAGGAGATCGTTGAAAAGGTGATCGAGCTGGAGGGGTTCACCGAGGATCAGCAGGCGGTACTGCATGGCGAGGGACCGCGCACGAAGATCGAGTATCGCCTGGCTTGGGCGCGGACCTATTTGAAGGGCATGGGGGCGCTCAACAACAGCGAGCGCGGCGTGTGGAGCACGACCGAGCGGGGCCGGACCATGACTTCGGAGGATGTTTTTGCCCGCCATGCCGCCTACGCTGTTCAGCGTCGAGAGGCGAGAAAGGCGAAGAAGGCCGCACGCGCGGAGCAGGAGGATGAGCTCGGTGAGGATGGGTCGGCCCCACGCGACTGGAAGGAGCAGTTGCTGGAGGTGCTGCTTGAGATACGGCCCGACAGCTTCGAGCGGCTGGCTCGTCGTCTGCTCCGTGAGGCGGGGTTCGTCTCAGCGACGGTCACCGGGAAGAGCGGGGACGGCGGGATCGACGGAATCGGCGTCTACCGCCTGTCGCTCGTGAGCTTCCCGGTGTTCTTCCAGTGCAAGCGCTACAGGGGCAGCGTTGGCGCCGGAGCCGTGAGGGACTTTCGCGGGGCGATGAGCGGCCGTGGCGACAAGGGGCTGCTGATTACCACTGGCAGCTTTACCGCCGATGCCAAGCAGGAGGCGACGCGCGACGGTGCCCCTCCGGTTGACCTCATCGATGGCGAGCGGCTGTGTGATCTGCTGAGGGAGTACGCCCTGGGGGTGCGCAGCACCGTCCGCCAGGTCGAGGACATCGAGATTGCTCCGGAGTTCTTCTCCGACTTGTAGCTCACCCCCGCCGCTTCCGCCAGGACATGATCGAGAGCAGCGAGCGTCCGGAGAGGAGGGAGGCGGCGGAGAGAAAGGAGCCGATGGACAAGATCGAGCCGAAGGAGCCGACGGACCCGACAGACATGATCGAGCCTGCGGAGCCGATCGAGAGGATGGATCCCTTGGAGGCGATCGAGAGGATCGAGCCCTGCGAGCGCAGGGAGAGGATCGAGTCGGAGTCGTTCATGGCGGGAGTGTAGATGCCGCGAGGACCCGTCCGCACGCGGCGCGAAGATCTGAGCATGAGCGAGCCCGCCGCCTATAGACGTGTCGTCGAGGCGCTCCTGGCGGACGATCCGGGGGTCGTCGAGGGGCAGATGATGGGGATGCCGGCGCTGAAGGCTGGCGGGAAGATGTTCGGGGGCTGCTTCGAGGGGGAGCTCGTCGTGAAGATCGGACGCGAGCGCGTCCAGGAGCTGATCGACGCGGGCCGCGCGCGGCCGTTCGATCCCTCCGGGCGGGACCGGCCGATGAAGGACTGGGCGCAGATCCCCGAGCCCGACGGAGACTGGGCCGCGCTCGCGCGGGAGGCCCACAGGCTGCTCTGACACTGGAAGCGCCCCGCTTCTAAAGAGTTATATGCACTTATATGCAAGCCCTTTATAAGTTGATATAGGTCGCTATAGGCTTGCTGAGCGCCCGCACGCAGATCCAGCTCTTGACCAGCGGCCCGGCCCGCTCGGCCAGCGCGGGCCCGAAGAGTCCCTCGATCTCCCCCCGGCGCAGGAGCTCGATCTCTTCCCAGTTGCCCGCCGCGCCGAGCCTCCAGTAGCGCTGGCGCAGGGGCACGGGCAGCCAGTGGGCGCCCGGGAGGAGCGAGTGGGGCTCGATCGGGAAGGACCACGCGGGGGTCTGCACGAGCCACCCCCGGCCCACGCGGCGCAGCTCGGCGGCGAAGGCGGCGCGGCGCTCACGGGGGACGTGCTCGATGACGCTGCTGCAGTAGACGAGGTCGAACTCGCCGTCGGCGAACGGCAGCCCCTCGGCGGGGTCGGCCCGCACGAAGGGCCCGGGGTAGCCGGGGATCTCAAGGAGGTCCACGCCGGTGATGTCGAGCTGTGGCTCAAGCGCCCGCAGCCCGAGCGCCCCGCAGCCGACATCGAGCACGCGTGCGTCCGGCCGGAGGTTCGTGAGTGCGAAGAAGCGCTCATGCCGCCGTGCCCGCGCGCGCGCGGCGAAGGGCGAGGCCATGCGTGCCAGTGGGCCCCGCGACGTGGGGTAGACCTCAGATCCGCTCGGGGTCATCGTAGACTGACCGTATGCCTTCTGGACGACGGATGCGGCCGGTGGCCACCGATCGAGCCTCCACCGACGGTGGGACGCCTGCCGTGGGCTCTCCCATGGACGCTCCTTACGAGGTCGAGACCTACAGCGATGAGCGGATATCTGAATTCCTCGAAGTCGACGAGCTCACGCCTGAGAGGCGCCGCGAGATTCACGAGCGGTTGAATCATGCCCTCTGAGCGCCAGATCAACGTGGGCGGGATCCCCATCGGCGGCGGGGCCCCGGTCGCGGTGCAGACGATGACGAAGACCGAGACCGCCAACGTCACGGCCACGATGGAGCAGATCCGCCGGGTGGCGGAGGCTGGGGCGGACATCGTGCGCGTGGCGGTCCCCCGCGAGCAGGACGTCACGGCGCTGAAGGAGATCGTCGCGTCGTCGCCGATCCCGGTGATCGCGGACATCCACTTCAACCACACGCTCGCAGTGAAGGCGATCGAGGCGGGGGCGCACTGCGTGCGGATCAACCCGGGGAACATCGGCGGGCCGGAGAAGGTCGCGGAGGTGGTGGCGCGGGCGCGGGAGCGGGGGACGCCGCTGCGGATCGGGGTGAACTCGGGCTCGCTGCCCAAGCACCTGCGGGAGCTCGAGTACGTAGACCCCGTCCAGGCGCTCGTGACCGCGGCGGTTGAGGCGGTGCAGCTGATGGAGGGCCTGGACTTCACGGACTTCAAGGTCTCGATGAAGTCGACGTCGGTGCCGAACACGATCGCCTCCAATCGGCTGCTGGCAGAGCGGATTCCCTATCCGCTGCACCTGGGGATCACGGAGGCGGGGACGAAGTGGTCGGGCTCGCTGAAGTCCTCCGTCGGACTCGGGACGCTGCTGGCGGACGGGATCGGCGACACGATCCGGATCTCGCTCTCGACGTTCCACGCGGAGGAGGAGGTGAAGGTGGCGTGGGAGATCCTCAAGGCGCTGAAGCTGCGCGAGCGGGGTCCGGTGCTGATCGCCTGCCCGACCTGCGGCCGCCTGCAGTTCGATATGGACACGGTGGTGGCCGAGATCGAGCGGCGGCT
>DASZFE010000010.1:0-5585 GCA_035940155.1 Solirubrobacteraceae bacterium
ACCGACGCCGGTGACGGCGCCGAGGCGGATCACCATCTCCTGGTTCACGATCAGCACCGGAATCAGGAGCAGGAGCGTCCACAGCAGGCTCGGCCCGTAGTCCTGGCCCGCCTGCGCGTACGTCGAGACCCCCCCCGCGTCGTTGTCCCCCACCATCACGATCAGCCCCGGGCCCATGATCGCCAGCATCGCCATCGCCCGCGAGCGCCACCCGTGCCGCGCGCCCGTGTCCCCCAGCCTGATCGTCCCCAGCGCCCCCCGGATGTCCCCGATGTGCGCCTCGTCCAGAACCGGGGGAACCCCCTCCGGCCGCTCCGGCGCAGGTGGGGGCCCTTCCACCGCGGGGACGGGCACGGCCTGCTCCGGTGCGGCGGCCGGCGCGGCCTCCTCGGCCGCCGGCGTCCTCGGATCCTCGGCCATGGGGCCCAAGGTCAGTCGCGCACGAGCCCGAAGCGCCGGCGCCACCCCGTCGGGAGCGTCAGCTCGAGCACGTCGTCGACCGTCACCACCCCCACCACACGCTCCTCCTCGTCGACCACCGGGAGCGCCATCAGGTTGTAGTCCGTCATCGTCCGCGCCACCTCCGGGAGGTCCGCGTCGGTGTGCACCGAGACCGGCTCCTGGTCGATCAGCTCCGCCAGCCGCGCCTCCGCGCTCGCGCGCATCAGGCCCACGACCGGGACCGACCCCGAGAGCCCCCCCTCGGCGCCCTGGAGGTAGATGCTCGTCAGGCTCCCCGGCGCCACCCTGCTCGCCCGCACCAGCTCGATCGCCCGCCCCACCGTCTCCTGATCCTCGACGCAGAGGAAGTCCGGGCTCATCAGACCCCCCGCCGTCGAGGGGTTGTAGCCCAGGAGCAGTTCGATCCGCCGCCGCTGCACCGGCGGCAGCAGCGCCATCACCCGCCCGCGGCGATCCTGCTCGATCTCCACGATCAGGTCCGCCCCGTCGTCCGCCGCCATCCGCGAGATCACCGCCGCGACCTGCTCGTCCGGGCGCTCCCGGATGAACTCCAGCTGGTGGTGCTCGTCGAGCTCCTCAAAGACGTCCGCCTCGAGCTCCCTGTCCAGTCCCACCGCCTTGATGATCTCCTCCCCCTCCTCGTGCGAGGCCGCCTCCACCAGGTCCGCGATCTCCGCCGGGTGCAGGTTCGCCAGCTTCCGGTGGGAAAAGCGCAGGCGCGCGCTCGGGACGTGCCCCACGAACGGCTCCATCTCCGACCAGTCCAGGAACGGCCTCTCCTTGATCATCCCCTTCAACGCCCGCGGCAGCCTCCGGCGAATCCGCGCCGCCCGCGACGCGTCCACACCCACCACCCGCCACCACCCCTCGATGCACGCCAGCTCGATCTCGTGCGAGCTCACCAGCATCGGCGGCTCCGCCTCCACGTACACGAGCTTCCGCCCCAGGACGTCCTGGCTCAGCAGCACCTCGCCCTCGCGCCGCTCGAAGCGCCCCAGGCTCAGCTTCTCCCCCGAGAGCCCCACCGCACCGGGGTCGAGCGCGGCGACCTTGTCGATCGGCACGAACAGCTCCCTCCCCGCAATCCGCGCCTTCACCCCCGTCACCGGCGGGTAGCCCCCGTCCGCCAGCCGCACGATCAGGTCCTCCACACGGCCCAGCCGCTCCCCCGTGCGATCCAGCAGGGGACTGTGCAGTACCGCCGACAGGTGCACAACTGGCTGGGACAACGCGCACATACGTTAGTGCACCCGACGGAGGCCGATCACGGCGAAGACGCCCGGAGCGCCTGTCAAGGTAGAGCCTACCTCGCCAGGACCCACCTCGCTTCCGGGGCATTCTTCGTTTCCTCTTACACACCTCGCCCAAGATGGGGGCAGCGGATGACCGAACGCGGCGCACGACCCCGGCTTGAGTATCTCCTCACCCTCCTCTGCCTGGGCGCCATCCTCGCCGCGATCCTCCTCGTCGGACCCGCATCCGGCAGCCAGACCGGCGCCACCCGCACCGCCACCGCCGCCCACGGTGTCGTCCAGTCGACCGTCTCCGGCAGCGGAACCCTTCAGGCCGCCGCGAAAGTCAGCGTCAACTTCGCCACGAGCGGGACCCTCACCGGGGTCTTCACTCACGTCGGAGAACACGTCATCGGCGGCGAGCTCCTGGCCGAAATCAGCCCCGTCAGCGCCCTCTCGAGCGTCCGTTCCGCGGAATTGAGCTTGAGCACCCAGGAAGCCGCCTACCAGGCCGCCCTCGAAGGGCTCACCCCCGCCGCCGCCCGCCAGAACCAGATCGCCGCCGCCCAGTCCCGGACCTCGGTCCAGTCCGCCCGACGGTCCCTCGAAGAGTCCCGCGAAACCGCCAAGTCAGACGAAGCCGCCGCCCTCGCGACCATCTCCCAGAACGAGCTCTCCCTCAAGCGGACCGAACAGTCCGTCGTCCTGGAAGCCGCCGCCGCGCAGAACACCCTCAACCAGGCCATCGGCCAGCTCGTCTCCGACGAACAGGCCCTCCTCGCCGCCAGATCCCAGCTCGAAGAAGCAAAGTCCATCCTCGCTGCCGAAAAGGCCAAGTCTCCCCCCAACGAAGCAAAGATCAACTCCGCCGAATCGAAGGTCGGCTCGGCCGAAGCCGCCGTCAAATCGGCCGAATCCAAGCTCGATCAGGACAACAACTCAATCGCCGGCGCCAAAAACGGCCAGGCATCCTCGGCCCTGAAGGGCCAGCAGTCCCTCGACGGCGCCCGCAACGCCCTCGCTAGCTCCAAACAGGCCCTCGCCTCCACCAGGATCAAGGACCGCCAGTCCATCGCCCAGGCCCAGACCGCCCTCACCAACGCCGAACAGTCCCTAAAGGCCACCCTCGCCGCCAACGAAGCCAAAGCCGCCCCGCCCACCCGGTCGACCGTGATCAGCGCCGAAAACAGCGTCGAGAGCGCGCGGCTCACCCTCGAAAGCG
Organism: Solirubrobacteraceae bacterium; assembly: GCA_035940155.1. GTDB lineage: Bacteria > Actinomycetota > Thermoleophilia > Solirubrobacterales > Solirubrobacteraceae > Palsa-744. The sequence goes on from DASZFE010000010.1 coordinate 2,917, forward strand.
CCCGTCGCACCCTGCTCGAGACCAAGCTCCACGCCCCCACCGAAGGCACCGTCGCCTCGATCAAAAGCTCCGTCGGCGAAACCGTCTCCGGCAGCGGCGCCGGGGGCGCATCCGGCGAAGCGAGCAGCAGTGGCAGTGGCAGTGGCAGCAGTGGTAGCAGCGGGACCGGCACGAGCAGCACCGGCGGAAGCCGCGGCGGCAGCACGAGCAGCTCCGGCGGGACCCGCAGCACCGGCACGAGCAGCACCGGCACGACGAGCACGAGCACGAGCAGCGAAAGCGGCGCCGGCGGCTCCTTCATCGAACTCGTCGACGTCCAGGGCTACCAGCTCGTCGTGCCCCTGAGCGAGTCCGAAATCGTCAACGTCCACGTCGGGCAGATCGCGACCGTGACCGTCGAAGCCCTCGAAGGCCGCAAGTTCGCCGCCCACGTCGTGAGCCTGCCCGTCCTCTCCGTCAGCAACAGCGGGGTCGTCAGCTACGACGTCACCTTCGAGCTCGACCAGATCGACCCGCGGATGAGGCCCGGGATGAGCGCCACCGCCGAAGTCGTCGTCAAGCAGGCCGAAGGCGTGAACGTCCCGACCAGCGCCATCTCCGGCGGATCGGTCACCGTCGTGCAGAACGGCAAACAGGTCCGCCGGCGCGTCGTCACGGGCCTCGCGGGCAACAGCTCCACGATCATCCTCTCCGGCCTGCAGGCCGGGGAAAAGGTCGCCCTGCCCGTCGCGAGCTCGAGCAGCGCCGGCGCCGCCTCCCTCACGGGCCGGCGCAGCGGCGGTCTCGGCGGCGCCCTCGGCGGCGGCCCGGGCGGCGGAGGCGGCTTCGGAGGCGGCGGCGGCTTCTTCCGAGGCGGGGGATGATGGGCCACCCGCCCCACCCCGTCATCGACGTGCGAGAGGTCGCAAAGGTCTTCGACCTCGGGCAGATCAGGGTGCGTGCCCTGCGCGAGGTCTCCCTGCGGATCGACACCGGCGACCTCGTCGCGATCATGGGCTCCTCCGGCAGCGGGAAGAGCACCCTGATGAACATCCTCGGCTGCCTGGACGCCCCCACGAGCGGCCGCTACCTCATCGACGGCGTCGACGTCGGCCACATGCACGAGGACGACCTCGCCGACCTGCGCAACCGCAAGATCGGCTTCGTCTTCCAGAGCTTCAACCTCGTCCCCCGCACCAGCGCCCTCGTCAACGTCGAGCTCCCCCTCGCCTACGCCGGGCTGCGGGGCTCAAAGCGCAGGCAGCGCGCCGAACGGGCGCTCCGCTCGGTCGGGATGGGCCACCGCTTCGACCACCAGCCCGCCGAGCTCTCCGGGGGCCAGCAGCAGCGCGTCGCCGTCGCCCGGGCGATCGTCACGAACCCCTCGCTGATCCTCGCCGACGAGCCCACCGGGAACCTCGACTCCCACTCCACCGAGGAAGTCCTCCGGATCTTCGCCCACCTCAACGAAGAAGGAAGGACCATAGTCCTCATCACCCACGAGCCCGACGTCGCAGAACAGGCCAAGCGCGTGATCCGCCTCAGCGACGGCGAAATCGTCGAGGACCGGCGCACGAGCGGCGTCCACGACCCCCCGCCCGCGATCCACCGTCAGAAGTCCGCCCACAGGCCCCTCGCCGCCGGCCGCCCCGGCGCCGGCTCCCCCGCCGGCGCGGGCGTCGCGGAGGCGCGGCGATGATCGGCCGCGAGACCCTCCGGATCGCCTGGAGCGGGATCACCGCGAACAAGCTCCGCTCGGGCCTGACGATCCTCGGGATGACCATCGGCGTCGCCTCGGTGATCGTCCTCATCGCCGTTGGCAACGGCTCCTCCAAGGCCGTGGAGTCCCGCATCCAGAGCCTCGGCACGAACGTCCTGATCGTCCAGGGCAGCGGCGGCTTTCGCGGCGGCGCCCGCGCGAGCACCACGACGAGCATCGTCCTCACCAAGGCCGACGCGCAAGCCCTGCAGAGCCCCGGCCTCGCCCCGGACGTCAAGAGCGCCTCCCCCGTCGTGAACGCCAGCAGCGTCAAACTCGTCTCCGGCGCCTCCAGCTATGAACCCTCCTCCTTCATCGGGACCACCCCCTCCTACGTCACCGCCCACAGCTACAAGGTCGCCGAAGGCGCCTCCTTCACCCCCGAAGACGTCACTCAGCACCGGCGCGTCGCGCTGATCGGCCAGACCGTCCTTGCCGAACTATTCGCCGGGCAGAGCCCCCTCGGGCAGAGCATGAAGGTCAACGGGAGCAACTACGAAATCGTCGGCGTACTCGCCTCCAAGGGGTCCAACGGCGCGACCAACCAGGACGACGTCGTCATGGCCCCGATCACCACCGTCCAGGACGCCATCACCGGCACCGGGTCGATCAACTCGATCACCGTCCAGGCCAACTCCGAATCCTCGCTCAACGCCGCCGAATCCGAGGTCACGCAGATCCTCGAGGAACGCCACAGGATCAAGAACCCCGCCGAACCAGGCTTCAGCGTCCTCAACCAGGGCTCCCTCCTGGAAACCTCGAGCTCCACGAGCAGCGTCTTCACGACCCTCCTCGGCGAGGTCGCCGCGATCTCCCTCCTCGTCGGGGGGATCGGCGTGATGAACATCATGCTCGTCAGCGTCACCGAGCGCACCCGCGAGATCGGGATTCGCAAGGCGATCGGGGCAAGACGCAGCGACATCCTGACCCA
>DASZFE010000011.1:0-7357 GCA_035940155.1 Solirubrobacteraceae bacterium
GCATCTCGACGATCCAGACCGCCCTGAGGGATCCATCTGCGGCCCTCGCGACCGCGCTCACCGGGGGCGCCGCCGCGCCCTCACGGATCGCCACGGCCGGTCCCGACGCCCCCGGCTTCGCCACGGCTCTCCAGGGCGCGGGCGTGGCAAGTGGCGGCGGGCCCGGCGCCCGCGTCCTCGCGGCCGCCGAAAGCCAGATCGGGCAGTCCGAGCAGCCGCCCGGATCCAACGAATCGCCCGTGATCGCGCAGTACCGCACCGCGACCCTCGGCGCGCAGCCGGGCGCCCCGTGGTGCGGGTACTTCGCCTCCTGGGCCGCCCGCCAGGCCGGAGAGCCCCTCGGCGCGCAGGGCCAGGGACTTGGCTCGGTCGCGGAGATCCAGTCCTGGGCGCAGAGCACCGGACGCGCGATCCCCAACGGGCCCGGCGTCGCGCCCAAGCCCGGCGACCTCATCCTCTTCGGCAACGAGCACGTCGGGATCGTCCGCGGGGTCCTCCCCGACGGGAGCGTCCAGACGATCGAGGGGAACTACGAAAACAAGGTTTCCCTGAACGTGCGGCCGGCCGGCGAAGCGAGCGGGTACGTGAGCATGAGCTGAGCGGACCGACGCCGAGCGCCGCGGCACCCGCCGCGAGGGCCCCAAGCTGATACACCCAGAAGCGATGCGCGCGCCGCGTGATCGACCACGCACCGCCAGACGCACGGGCGCTCTGCTGACGCTCGTCCTGCTCGCGGGGATCCTCGCCTACGCCCTTCCGCGCCTGGGTCCCGGACGCGTCGCCGATGCGCTGGTGAGCGCCGGCCCGGGCTGGCTCCTGCTTGCCTTCGCCCTCATGGCCCTCTCGCTCCTCCTGCGCGCGATCTCCTGGCGCCAGGTCCTGCGCGCCGCGCTCCCGCGGACCCCGATCGGCCGGCTCGCGGTCCTCCGCGCGACGATGATCGGCGTCATGGGCTCCGCGGTCTTTCCCGGGAGGATCGGCGAGCCCGCACGCGTCGTCGTCCTCTCGCGCAGGCTCGAGGGGTCCACCGCACGGCTCGCGCCCGTGATCGCCGGGACGGTCTTCTCACAGACCCTCATCAACATCCTCGCCCTGGCGATCCTCGGCGCGGTGACCTTCACGAGCGTCCCCGTCTTCCACGACCACCTCCTCGCCGCGATCATCGCGCTCGCGATCCCCCTCGCCGCGCTCCTCCTCATGCTCGCCGCCCCGCGCCTGTTGCGCTACGCCCGGCGCTGGCCCTCCTTACGCGTGATGGCCGTCGCCAACACCCTCGCCGCGGTCCTGCGGCTCGTGCGCGACGGGCTCCTCGTCTTCACCCGCCCCCGCCACGGCATCCCCGCCGTCGCCGCCCAGCTCCTCGCCTGGGCGCTCCAGTGGCTCGCCTGCTACGCCGTCCTGCTCGCCCTCGGGCTCCAGGGACAGGCCGGACCCGTCGCCGCCGCCGCGATCCTCCTGGCGATCAACCTCAGCGCCGTCCTCCCCGTGACGCCCTCGAACGTCGGCCTCTTCCAGGCCGCCTGCCTGGTCGTCCTCGCCGCCTTCGGCGTCGCCCCCGGCCCGGCCCTCGCCTATGGCCTCGTCCTGCAGGCCGTCGAGGTCCTCACGGCCCTCGGGCTCGGCGTCCCCGCGCTCCTGCGCGAGGGGATGCGCTGGGGGGACATCCGCGCGAGCGCCCACGCCGAGGAGGAGCCGCAGGCCTGAGACGCCCTCGGCGCCGTGCCGTGCAGAGGCCGGACGCCCGAGGGACCCTCAGCGCATGATTTCCGCGGGGTGGCGCTCGGGGACCCTGCGACGGCCGAGCCCGCGGCGCGTCGTCACCCAGGCTCGCTCCCAGGGCGAGAGCGAGAGCGGCTGGGCGAGCGCGCGGTCGGGGCGCTCTTGGATGTGGTCCAGGAGGCGACGCTGCAGGCCGCTCATCCCCTGCACGCAGTAGGCCCCGCGGCGGTCGAGGAGGGGCAGGACGCTGAGGCCGCGGTGCAGCCAGTCCTTCGCGCGGAAGACCTGGAAGCGCATCAGCGCGTAGAGCTGCCCGACGTCCCCGCCGTCGAAGCCCGCGATCACCGAGCGCTCCGCGACGCTCCCCACGCGCGCGAGCGCCGCGAGGCCCTCCGCGTCGAGGGCGGCCCCGTCGTGGAGGTGGTAGCGCAGGAGGTCCTCCGCGGGGATGTACACCCGGCCTGCTTCCGCGTCGATGCGGAGGTCGCGCAGGATTTTCGTCAGCCGCGAGGCCACGCCGAGTTGGTCCCCGAGCTCCGCGGCGCTCGCGGGGTCGCTGCTGCCGAGGATGCCCATGTAGAGGCGGCCCTGCGCGCCCGCGAGGCGCCGGCAGTAGGCCGCGAGATCGTCGAAGGTCGCGTAGGTCGTCCCCCGCGCGTCCATCCGAGCCCCCTCGACGATGTCGAGGAGCGGTCTCGGGGGCAACTCGAAGCGCTCGCGCGCCGTGGCGAGCGCGAGCATCCCCGGGTCCGACCCGCCCGCCGGGAGCCCGTCCAGCGCCTGCTCGATCGCCGCGAGGCGGCGCAGCCTCTCCTCCAACGGGCTCGCTTCGCGCGCGATCCCCTCGGCGTGCCGGGCGAACGCGTGCACCGCCTGGATCGCACGGCGCTTGCCCAGGGACAGCGCGTGGATGGCGTAGCAGAAGCTCGTCTCGTCCCCCCTCATATCTGATCCGAGCTGCCGGCCGACCCTTGGCCTCGGCGCCCCTTCCCTCATCGACGACAATCTATTCCTTCTCTCTGGATCGCGCTCTGTCACGGCCGCGAACCCGGGACGAGCACCTCGGGATGGGCGAGCGTGATCACCGCTCCGCGCAGCCGCGCCTCGGATGCCACCCGGGGACTGGCCGAGCGGAAGCGGTAGACGGTCAGACCATGAACGTCCCGGCGTTCAGCCAGGCGGAAGCCCGGCACCGGGGGCTCTCCGGCGCCGACCCTCAGCGGCGCGTACCCGGTCTCGTCGATCTCGCTCACCCTCACGCTCGCGCCGCGTGCGAGGTTGTGCAGGGGCGGCAGGTAGTGCTCGAGCGGCGCCGCCCCGAGCTCGACGGTCGTGATCACCCTGTCCGGGGCCCCGCCCCGCAGGACCCGCGCGACCCCGCGCCAATCCCCGCGCTGCAGGCGCGGGCTGAGGTTCACATCGACGCTGAGCGCCAGGAACGCGACCGCGAGGAGCACGCCCAGGACCATGCCCCACATGCCCGTGCCGCGCGCCCCGAGGAGCACCGCGAGGCCCGCCGTCAGCGGGACCATCGCCCCGACGAGGTTCCGCGGCGCGAGATAGTCCGCGCCGAAGAGCGCGAGCGCGAGCGGGATCAGCACCCCGCAGGCGCCGATCGCGAGCACGATCCCCGCGCCCTCGCGCTCGCGCCCCTCGAGCCCCCCGTGCGCGCGCGGCCACAGCGTGACCGCGAGACCCGCGAGGACGATCAGCCCCACGAGCGCCTGCACCCCGCGCCCGAGCGGGGCGCCCGAGGCGCCCGTGAGGTAGTACTGTGGGATCGCTTCGATCCGTGCCGAGAGCGCCCAGCGCCCGATCCACTGCGTCCCGTGGCCCCCCTGCGCGACGACCAGCGGGATCAGCGCGAGGCCCACCGCGGTCAGCGCGCCGAGCGCGCCGAGCACCGCCGGCAGACGGGCGCCGGCGTCCTCTGCGGTGCGGTCGCCGGTGTGGTCGAGCAGCAGCCACAGCGCCATCGGGATCAGCATGAAGACCGCGAAGTAGTGGCTCAGGAGCGCCAGGGAGCCGCTCAGCGCGAACGCCGCCAGGCGCCGCGGCGTCGGCTCGCGCTCGGCGCGCAGGAAGCAGAGCACCGTGAGCGCGAGCAGGAGCACAAACAGCGCGTACGCGCGGGCCTCCTGGGAGTACCAGACGAACAGCGGGCTGCTCGCCACGAGCGCCGCGCCGATCATCGCCGCGCGGCGCCCGGAGAGCTCCCGCCCGATCGCCCAGACCACCGGCACCGTCGCGACCCCCGCGAGCGCCGAGAGCAGGCGCAGCGCGACCTCCCCGGTCCCGAGCACGCGGGTCACGCCCCACTCGAGCACGTACCAGAGGGGCGGCGTGTTCTCGCTGTGCACGACCGCCCGCAGGGTCGCGCCGAGGCTCGCGTGCAGGACGTGCACGGGCGTGAACGCCTCGTCGTACCAGAGGCTCTGCAGGCCCAGCGTCGGCAGGCGCAGCGCCGCCGCCAGCAGCGTCAGGCCGAGGAGCGGCCAGAGGTCTTCGCCCACGCGGGGCCTCGAGACGCTCACCCCCGACCGCCCGGCAGGCGTGGGTTGGCGGAGGTGGGCGAATGCGTGGAGGGGGCCGCCGGGGCGGGGGCGGGGGCGGGGGGGCACAGTTCGGAGCTCAGGGCCGAGCCGAAGCAGCCGTAGCGGTTCGCGCGCACGTCCAGTAGCTCCGGGGGGAGGTAGTAGCCCCCGAGGACCGTGCGGCGCCCGTTCCGCACCGGGCCCCCGATCGTCAGGCAGAGCTGCGTCAGCTTGTCGGGGCTCCCCGGGGAGGTGTTCCCGCAGACCGTCTCGCGCGTGCTGTGGCCCTTGATGTCCTGCTCGATCGTGAGCTCGTGGTAGGCGTGGCCCGTGCGCTGCCGCCACGTCCGCAGGTCCGCGACGAGGCGGTGGTTCACGCCGACCTGGCGCGCGACGTCGTGGACGCTCGCGACCGCCAGCAGGATCACCAGGAGGATGAGCAGCGTGGCCTCGATGAGTCGCGCCTCTTTCATGTGACAGGCGCCAGCAGGGGCGAGATCTGGTGGACGACGAAGAGGACCTGTACCGCGAGGATCGCGCAGAGCAGGCGACGGTCGCGCACGATCGCCGCGAGCGGGAGCGGCCAGAGCGTGTACCAGGCCAGCAGCCACGAGCTCGTGACCGTGATCGCCAGGAGCGTCCAGCCCGAGGCCGCGACCCAGTCATACCCGCGCCAGGTGCACGCGAGCAGGTAGACCACCACCATCCCCAGCCCGAGCTTCAGGAGGGCGTGGTCGACCGGGAAGACCCCGGGCTTGCCGAAGAGGTGCGCGACCTCCGTGGGGAAGCTGTCCGTGGAGACGAACGCCGCGTCGCGGTTCAGCGCCGCGACGATGTCGATTCCATGCACCCCGAAGGCCGCCAGCGCCGCCAGCGTCGCCAGCGCGAGCGCCCCGACGATCCCCAGTGCTAGCCCCCGCACGCCGCCGACGCCGCCCATGCGCAGGCGCGCGAGCACCATGAACGGCAGGAGCGCCGCCGCCGTCGCCTTCACGAGCGTCCCCGCCATCACCGTCGCCCCCGCCTCGATGTCCCGCTCGACCAGCGCGAAGCTCACCGCGCCCATCATCAGGAAGGTCATGATCAGGTCGTTGTGCGCGCCCCCCAGGCCGTAGATCACCCACAGCGGGTTCGCGCCCACCGCGAGCAGCGCGAACACCGGATCAAGACCGCGCCGCGCCGCGCCGCGCCAGGTCAAGAGGAGCGTTCCCGCCCCCGTGAGCAGCGCGTAGAGCTTCATCCCCCACACTGCCCCCACCACTCCGAGGGGCGCGAGCGGGTAGGAGAGCAGCGTGTAGAGCGGGCCGTACGCCGTCGCCACGTGCTTCCAGTCGTTCCCCACGTACCTGTAGACCGGATCCCCGAGGATCGCGCGCGGGCCGTGCGTGTAGGGGTTCACCCCGTGCACCACCCCCATCCGCGCGTAGGCGATGTAGCTGAAGACGTCCGTGGAGATCAGGATCGGCCCGAGGAAGACGATCACCTGCAGCGCCCCCACCAGGCCGATCGCCCAGCGGACGGGGATATGGGTGGTCGCCGAGCCCTGCCCCCCGTCCGCGGAGCCCCGCCCCTTCGCGGCGCGCCCGACGAGCGCGAGGATGCCCGCGTAGGCCCCCGAGAACGCGATCAGCGCGATCAGGAAGACCCGGTAGCCCAGACGCTCGCCGATGCCCGTCCCCCGCAGCCAGGCCGAGATGTCCGGCGATTTCGGGATCAGGGGAGAGTGGCCCACGGCGCCGTCGAGGACGATCTCCACGAGCGCCGCGAGCATCACGAGCGCAAGGACGCCGCCGAGCGCAAGGCCCGGCGCGAGCTGCCGTTGGGGGCGCTTCAGGAGAGGGCCGTCCAGACGGTCTTCGTCTCCAGGTATGCCTCCAGGCCGTCGTGGCCGTGCTCGCGCCCGACCCCCGAGGACTTGAAGCCCCCGAAGGGCGCCGAGGGGTCAGAGCCGCCCCAGTGGTTGATGTAGACCGAGCCCGCCCGCAGCATCGCCGCGAGCCTGTGGGCGCTGCCCACGTCCCGCGTCCAGACCCCCGCGGCCAGGCCGTACTCGGTCTCGTTCGCCCGGCGCGCGACCTCCTCGAGGCTCTTGTAGGGCGAGGCCACGAGGACCGGCCCGAAGATCTCCTCCCGCGCGATCGAGAGGGCGTCGTCGGTGGCCGTGAAGAGGGTCGGCGCGACGAAGTACCCCCCGCTCTCCGGGAGCCCCACTTCCCCGCCCGTCACGAGCTCCGCGCCGCTCTCGCGCCCCGAGTCGATGTAGCCCATCACCCGGTCGCGCTGCTCGGCGGAGATCAGCGGCCCGAGCTGGGTCTGAGCATCCAGGCCCGCCCCCAGCCGCGTCGCCGCCGCGCGCTCGGCCAGTGCGGAGACCACCTCGTCGAAGCGCTCCTCGGGGACGTACAGGCGCGAGCCCGCGTTGCAGGCCTGCCCCGAGTTGAAGTAGATCGCCTGGTAGGAGCCCCTCACGGCCGCCTCGATGTCCGCGTCGGGGAGGATCACGTTCGGGGACTTCCCCCCCAGCTCCAGCGTCACCCGCTTCAGCGCCCGCCCCGCCTTCGCCCCGATCTCCCGGCCCACCGCCGTGGAGCCCGTGAAGGCGACCTTGTCCACGCCCGGGTGATCCACGAGCGCCGCCCCCGTCGCCCCGTCGCCCGTCAGCACGTTCAGCACCCCCGGCGGGAACCCGACCTCGAGCGCCAGCTCCCCAAGGCGCAGCGCGCTCAAAGGGGTCTGCTCCGCCGGCTTCAACACGATCGTGCACCCCGCCGCCAGCGCCGGGGCGATCTTCCACGCCGCCATCAGCAGCGGGAAGTTCCACGGGATGATCTGCGCGCACACCCCCACCGGCTCCCGGCGCGTGTAGCAGAGCATCTCCGGCGCCGCCACCGGCAGCACGTTCCCCTCGATCTTCGTCGGCCACCCCGCGAAGTAGCGCAGCTGCAGCGCCGTCCCCCGCACGTCCACGTACTGCGCCAGGTTCACCGGCTTGCCGTTGTCCAACGACTCGATCTGCGCGAGCTCCTCCGCGTGCTCTTCGACGCTCTGAGCCAGCGCCTCGATCAGCCGTCCCCGCTCGATCGGCGGGAGCCTGCTCCAGGGGC
>DASZFE010000012.1:0-4523 GCA_035940155.1 Solirubrobacteraceae bacterium
GCGGTCGCCCGCCGCCGCCCGCGAGTCCGCGATCTCCAGGGCCGCGTTCGAGCGCTCCAGGTACGCCGTGTGCTGGAGCGCGCGGCCGATCCCGGAGTTCAGCTTCAGCACCCACAGCTGCATCGCCACGATCCCGATCAGCGCGAACGCGATCAGGCCGATCAGCGCCCGGCCGCGGATCAGCCTGTCGAGGCGGTGCGAGGATCTCGCGCGGGTCTTCTGCGCGGGCGTCGCGCGGACCCCCCCCCGGGGGGGCGCATGGACCCCGCGGCGGGGGGTCCGCCGGGGGGCCGCGGGTCTGCTCGGACGAGTCGCCGGGAAGGCCGCCGCGTGGGTTGCCGGTGGCGTCATGCCAAACCTCCTGATTCGATCAGCTTGCGAGCGCCGCGCAGCCGGGCCGAGCTCGCGCGGGGGTTGTGCGCGACCTCGCCCGCCGAGGGCGCGATCGCGCGACGTGTGAGCAGCATGGCCTCGGGCTCGCGGCCGCAGACGCACACGGGGAGGTCCGGCGGGCAGACGCACCCGCGGGCACGCTCGACGAGGAAGCGCTTCACGCGGCGGTCCTCGAGGGAGTGGAAGGAGATCGCCGCGAGCACGCCCCCCTCGCGCAGGAGGCCCCAGGCCAGCGGGAGCGCCTCCTCGAGCTGGCCGAGCTCGTCGTTCACGGCGATCCGCAGCGCCTGGAAGACCCGCTTGGCCGGGTGCCCCCCCGCGAAGCGCGCGGGAGCCGGGATCGCCGAGTTGATCGTCTCCACGAGCTCCAGCGTCGTCTCGATCGGCGAGCGCTCCCGGCGGTTGACGATCGCCCGCGCGATCGCCCGCGCGTGGCGCTCCTCGCCGAAGTCCCGCAACACCCCCGCCAGACGGCGCTCGTCCCACTCCGCCACGATCGCCCGCGCCGTGAGCTCCTGGTCGGGGTCCATCCGCATGTCCAGGGGGGCCCCGTAGGAGTAGGAGAAGCCCCGCTCGCGCGTGTCCACCTGCATCGAGGACATCCCGAGGTCGAAGTACGCCATGTCCGCCCGCAATCCCTCCCGTGCGAGCACCCCGAGCGCCTGCGCGTAGCCGCCCCGCAGGAAGCGCACCGTGCACGGGACCTCCTCCGCCAGCTCCGCGAAGCGCTCCTCCGCGAGCGGGTCCCGATCGATCGCGACCAGCGTCCCCTCCGCGCCCAGGCGCCCAGCGATCAGGCGCGCGTGGCCGCCCCCGCCGAAGGTGCAGTCGATCGCGACCTGGCCCGGCCGGGGGTCGAGCAGGTCCACGAGCTCCGCCGCGAGCACCGGGATGTGAACGCCGGTCATCTCAAGCAGGATCGTCGACACGCGCAGTTATCTCCGCGACGCCCCCCAGGAGCGTCGGTCGGTGCTCATCCCAGCGTCCCCGGTCCCACAGCTCCAGGCGATCCCCCGCGCCCACCACCACGACCTCCTTCTCAAGCCCCGCGTGCTCGGCCAGGAAGCCCGGCACCATGATCCGCCCCGCCGCGTCGAGCTCGACGTCGTGGGAGCTCCCGTAGAAGAAGCGCTCGAGCTCCGCCAGGCGCGGGGAGAGCGGCGGCAGCTCCGCCAGCGCGCGCGCCGTGTAGCGCTCGTAGTCCTCCGGCCGCCACACCCCCACGCAGGGCTCGAGGTCGACGGGCATCGCGATCACGACCCCGTCGGAGAGCGCCGCGCGATAGCGCGCCGGCACCGTCAGGCGGCTCTTCGCGTCGAGCGTGTGGTCGAAGGTGCCACGGAATGCCATCGGGTCGACTCCTGAGCTTGTGGAGAGCCGAGGAGGAGGAGTGGGAGGAGCCCCTCCACCTCGGCTCGCTGTCGAGAACATAACCCACTTCCCCCCACAACGCAACCCCAATTGCACACTTTCTCCCACTTTTTCTCTCGCGGGCCCCAAATCGCGCCAAAATCGCCGCTCAGGAGCGCTTTTCGCGAGGCCGCCCCGGCCCGCCCACGCCGGCTCACGGCTGCAATCCGCCATGCACGCCCCGTCGATGGGATCGTGCTTGCACACGTCTGGCGCATCGCCTACAGTCGCCCACGCGACCCCCTGTGATTGAAAGGAACCCCTTGAACGCGCCCGCAGCCACCAAGCCCCCTCGCGCACCTCTTCGCCCGATCGCCCTCGCGCTCCTCGCGAGCCTCCTCCTCACGGGCGCGATCGCCGGCTGCGGCTCCTCCACCCCGCCCGGCGCCAACGCCGACCCCGCGACCGTCGTCCCGGCCGGCGCCCCCCTCTACCTCGGCGCCGTCGTCCGGCCCGAAGGGAACCTCAAGACCTGGTCCCTCGCCGACGCCCGCACCCTCACGCGCGCTCACGAACCCTTCGCCGGCCTCGTCCAGACCCTCCGCAGCCCCGGCGGCAAGCCCCTCGACTACGGCCGCGACGTCAAGCCCTGGCTCGGCAGCCGCGCCGGGGCCTTCGTCGCCTCCGTCACGAGCTCCGCCGGCGGGGAACTGCTCACCCACACCGTCTCAAAGCTCCTGGAAACCATCATCGGATCCGGCCCCGGGCTGCTCGGCGAAACGGGCCTGCGAGAGCTGTTGACCTCGACGGGAACCCAGGGCGCGATCGTCCTCGACACCACCGACGCCTCCGCCGCCGGCGCCTTCCTGCACGCCCGCGCCGCCGAAGCCGGCGCGCACCCCGTCAGCTACCGCGGCCTCTCCTACGAGCTCGCCCACGACGGCGCCGCCATGGGGCTCGTCGGGGAATTCGCCGTCATCGGAACCGAGGCCGCCCTGCGCGGGGTGATCGACACCAAGCTCGGCGGGCCCGCGCTCGTGCACGCCTCGAGCTACGCCACGCTCGCCTCCTCCGCCGAGCCCGGCGCGCTTGCGACCGCCTACCTGGAAGCGCACAGCCTCATCGGGGACGTGGCAAGCTCGAACGGCTCCGGGACCGAAGGGCTCACAGCGCTCGTGCGCGGCCTCGTCGGACCCGGAGGACCGGCCTACATATCGCTCCTCCCCGGCCACGACTCCCTCGGGCTCGACGTCGACACCATCTCCCCCACCGGCGCCCCCGCGGCCGGGCTCTTCGCGGACACCGGCGGCCCGCAGGCGATCGGCAGCCTGCCCGGCAACTCCTGGCTCGCCCTCGGCGTCGGCGACCTGCGCACCGTGCTCAGCGGCGGAGCCCCCGAGCTGCGCATCCTCGCCGCCCTCCCCACGCTCCTCGGCAGTGGCAGCCTCAACATCCAGGGCATCGTCAAGCCCCTCACCTCCAAGGCGATCGAACCGAAGCGCGACCTCCTCAGCTGGGCCGGCTCGGGCGCCGTCTTCGCCAGCGGGAGCGGGCTCTTAAACCTCGAGGGCGGCATCGTCTTCTCCTCCAGGAGCCCCGCCGGCTCCCGCGCCGCCGTCGCCCTCCTCGCGCGCGCCTACCGCGCCGAAGGCGCACAGGTCTCATCGACCTCGATCCCCGGCGCCGAAGTCGCCAGCACCGTGAAGGTCAAAGAATTCCCCGTCGCCCTCACCATCGCCGCGGGCAACGGCAAGCTCGTCATCGGGCTCGGACCCGCCTCCGCGCAGGAAGCCCTGAGCCCCACCAGCACCTTCGCCGGCTCCACCTACTACCACGAAGCCGCCGCGACCCTCGGCCAGGGCATCCAGCCGAGCGCCTTCGTGAGCTTCCCCACGATGCTCGCCCTCCTGGAAGGGCTCGGGCTGGGCCAGGGGCAGGGCACGCTCGCGCAGCTCACCCCCCTGTTGCACTCGCTGAACACGCTCAACGCCGGTGGCGCAGAGAGCCTCGCCGGGGGCGTCCGGCGCGCGAGGGTCGTCCTCACGCTGCAGCCCACCGGCTGACGCGCGAGAGCCCTCCTCACGCCGCGGCCGACGGGCTGAGCGCGGGGCTCGGACGCCGGCGGGGGCGGTTCTCGGTCTCGATGATCACCCGGCAGGGGCGCTTGCTGAGCAGATAGGCCGCGGTCGGGCCGATCCGCTGCTCACTCGCGGGCGCGTGCAGCGCCGACCAGTAGATCACGTCCGCCCCGACCCGCTTGGCCTCCTCGACGAGCGCCGCCCCGGGGTTGCGCGTGCGGATCAGGCCCGTGTGGATCTTGATCCCCGCCCGCCGCGCCTTGATCCGGGCGCTCTCCAGCGCCGAGCGTCCCTGCGCCTCCTCGGCCTCCAGTCCCGACTCGAGCGAGAGCTGGCTGGGGACGGGCAGCACGAAGACCGCGTACACCCGGCCCTCCTCGCCGATCAGCTTCGCCGCCCTGGAGAGCGCGCTCGCGCTGATGTCCTCCCCGAAGATCGGCACGAGCGCCGTGCGGTACTCGAGCTCCTCGAAGTCCGGCGGGCGTTCGGGGTGGGGGATCCTGTGGGTGCTCGTCAGGTCCAGGCCGCTGCGGCGCCGGTAGACCACGTAGCCCACCATCCCGAGCACCATCCAGGGGATGCCGATCGTACGCGCCTCGGAGTGCGTGAAGACGACCACCAGCCACACCGCCGCGGTGCCGATCCCGCCGAGGACGGCCGTCATCGGTATCGAGTGGCCTCGGATCCGGACGTTCCAGGGGA
>DASZFE010000013.1:0-2435 GCA_035940155.1 Solirubrobacteraceae bacterium
GTGCACTCGGGGGACTCCGCGTGCGTGCTGCCGCCGCACTCGCTGGGGGAGGAGATGCTCGAGGAGATCCGCGCCGCCACGCGGGCGATCGCGCTCGAGATCGGGGTGGTGGGGCTGCTGAACGTGCAGTACGCGATCCACGAGGGGGGGCTGTACGTGATCGAGGCGAACCCGCGGGCGTCGCGGACGGTGCCGTTCGTGTCCAAGGCGGTAGGGCGGCCGCTGGCGAAGCTGGCGTGCCGGATCATGCTGGGGGAGCGGATCGCGGACCTGGGCCTACCGGATCTCCCACCCGAGCGTGAGGGGCTGGGCTTCGGGGAGCACGTGTCGGTGAAGGAGGCGGTGCTGCCGTTCGAGCGCTTCGAGGGGACGGACTCGGTGCTGGGCCCGGAGATGCGCTCGACGGGGGAGGTGATGGGGATCGCGCGGGACTTCCCGCGGGCGTTCGCGAAGGCGCAGGCGGCGGCGGGGTCGCCGCTGCCGGAGAGCGGGACGGCGTTCATCTCGGTGACGGACGCGGACAAGGCGGGGGCGTTCGCGGTGGCGCAGAGCCTGCAGGAGAGCGGCTTTCGGCTGCTGGCGACGCGGGGGACGGCGGAGGCGATCGAGCGGATGGGGGTGCCGGTGAAGCGGCTGAAGAAGATCGGGGAGGGCTCGCCGCACGTGCTGGACTGGATCGAGCGGGGCGAGGTGGACCTGGTCGTGAACACGCCGACGGGCTCGGGGGCGCGGACAGACGGCTGGCAGATCCGGCGGGCGGCGGTGGCGCACGGTATCCCGTGCCTGACGACGCTCCCGGCGGCGATCTCGGCGGCGCGGGCGATCGCGCGGGCGCGGGAGGCGGGGGAGCCGGAGGTGGTGTGCCTGCAGGAGCTCCACGGCGAGGCGCGGGGGGCGAGGCGGGCGGCCCGGGAGAGCGCGGGGCGCGGGGCGGGTGCGGCGGATCGCGCGGAGGTCGCGTGAGGACCGTAGGTCCGGTCACGGCGCCCGGAAGGCGCCCACAATCTCAAGGGGCCGACGGGATGGAGGCCCGAGCATGATCTTGCGCCGCCTGGGGCGGGTGGCGAGCGTGGGGGACCTGGGGGCCTACCGGTTGCTGCGGGTCGCGGACCCGGAGGGACGGGCGCCGAGGCCGGGGCAGTTTGCGATGGTGGCGGCAGCGTAGGGGTGGGGCGGGGGGGCGGAGGAGCGCCCGTACCTGGCGCGGGCGCTCTCCTACGCGGGGTGGCGCGAGGGCGAGGCGGAGTTTCTGCTCGAGGACGTGGGGCCGGGGACGCGGCGGCTGTGCGAGCTGGGAGGGGGGGAGGGGGTCTGGTTGCTGGGGCCGCTGGGCGTGGGCTTCTCCGCGCCGGGGGGGGGTCGGCGGGCGATCCTGGTGGGCGGGGGCGTGGGGATCGCGCCACTGGCGATCTGGCAAGGGGAGCTGCTCGGGGCTAGGGGGGTCTCCCACGCCGGGGGCTCCCCCGGGAGGGGAGGCGCGTACGGCGAGGTGGTGGCGCTCTTGGGCTTTCGGGACCGCGCTCGAGCGGCGGGGGCGGCGTTGCTGAGAGAGGCGCGGCTCACGACGGACGACGGCTCGGAGGGCCGTGCGGGGCCGGTGACGGACCTGCTGCGGGCGGAGCTGGAGCGCGACCCGCGCGCGGTGGTGTACGCGTGCGGCCCGGCGGGGATGCTGGAGGCGACGCGGGCGATCTGCGCGGAGCTGGGGGCGCCCGCGCAGCTGGCGCTGGAGGCGCCGATGGCGTGCGGGTTCGGGGCGTGCTTCGGGTGCGTGGTTCCGCGGCGCGGCGGGGGCTACCTGCGGGTGTGCCTGGACGGCCCGGTGATAGACGCCTCGGAGCTGGAGCGCGTCCCGAGCGACGCGGGGGCGCCCGAGTGAGCGCCAGCGGGCGCGATCGGGGGCGCCGTGAGGGGATTCTCTTCTGCGGCCTGCGGCTGGCCCACCCGATCATCAACGCCTCGGGGACCTTCGACGCCCTGGGCGCCCTGCGGGCCTTCGGGGAGGAGCTGCGCACGGGGTTCCCCTTCGCGGCGTTCGTCTCCAAGACGATCACCCTTGAGCCCCGCACGGGGAACCCGCCGCCGCGACTCTGGGAGGCGCCGGCGGGCCTGATCAACTCGATCGGCCTGCCCAACGCGGGCCTCCATGCCCACTTCGAGCAGGAGCTCCCAGCGCTCGCGGGGCTGCTCGCGGAGGTCGGGGGGGTGCCGCTGATCACGAACGTGATGGGCTCGAGCGCGGCGGAGATCTCAGAGCTCCTGGAGGGCTGTGAGGAGCGCGCGGAGATCGCGGCGGTCGAGCTGAACGTCTCGTGCCCCAACGTGAAGACGGGCCTTGACATCGGCGCGGACCCCCGGCAGCTGGAGGCGGTCCTGCGCGAGGTGCGCCCACGGCTCTCCAAGCCGTTGATCGTGAAGCTGACGCCGAACACCGC
>DASZFE010000014.1:0-7751 GCA_035940155.1 Solirubrobacteraceae bacterium
TCGAGCGCGCTCGTTGCGATGAAGACGTCGCGATCGCGCCGCTCTCGGTGGTTCTCAGGCGGGCGTCCCGCCGGGGTGCGTCCCGCCGGGGCGGCGGGTGCGGGTGCGCTTCACGCGCTCCCCGCGCGGGGAGGTCCGGAAGACCTCGTCCCAGTAGGGCGCGCTGATCCCGAACCCGCGAGTATCGTCCTGGAAGTGGTGGCGCATGTGGCGCTCGCGGAGCATCCGCCCGAGGCGCCCGCGGGGGGCGAAGTGGTGGAGGTAGTAGTGGAGCATGTCGTAGAGGAGGTACCCCGTGAAGAACCCCGCCGCGAGGCCCGGCGCCCAGCCCGCGCCGAAGGCGAGGTAGAGGGCGCCGAAGACGAGCGCCCCGAGGGGCACGCTGACCGCGGGCGGCATCACCAGGCGCAGGGGGTCGTTCGGGTGGTCGTGGTGGACGCCGTGGATGATCCAGTGCATCCGTGCCCCGATCCCCTCCTGGGGTTCGAAGTGGAAGACGAGGCGGTGCAGCCAGTACTCGAAGAGCGTCCAGAGCAGATACCCCACGAGCACGAGCCCGATCGCCGCGGGCACGCTCCGATGCTCCAGCGACCAGAGCGCCATCGCGAGGATCACGGGCGCGAAGATGATCCCGGGCACCGTCGGGTGCACGCGCGAGAAGAAGTCCAGCAGCCGCGACTCGAACATCTTCGGCGAGGCCCGCAGTACGTCCGACCTACTCGCCGCGCCCTCGCTGTCCTTCGCGGAGTCCACCCTCCGAGTGTATTACTCAGCCGCGACCGGGCTCTCCGCCACGATCTCGGCCTCTTCTGCGATCTCGGCCTCCGCCGAGGTCTCCTCCGGGCTCTCGTCCTCTACGTGCTCCTCGGACTCGCCCGTGGCCTCGGCCTGCGGCTCCTCGCCGTGTGGCTCCTCGCCCGTGGCAGGGCGGTGGCCGGGGGTCATGTCAGGCGCCTTGGGGGTCCCGGGCTTGAGCTTGACGATCCGGAAGCGGACGACCCCGTCGGTGATGTGGAGGGTGCGGTTGAGGCCGTGGAGGAGCTCGGTGTCGCCTACGTGGAACTGCAGGAGGTGGTACTCGGCGTCGGTCTTGTGGTCGATCGGGAAGGTCAGCGCACGGTCACCCCACTCGTCGTGGAGCAGGAGCTCGCCCTGCGCGGCGATCGCGTCCTTGACGTCCGCGAGGATCTTCTCGCGCACCGAGGGGTCCGCCTGGGCGTCGAGCAGGAGGACGAGATCGTATATCGGGGCCGATCGTGCCATAAGAGCAAACGCCCTCGGGAGGGCGTCGCGGGATCATAACAGCGCGCCCGTGCGGGGATGAGAGGTGCGCGCGGCCCCGGAGCGCGCGCCGCCCCTGGTCGGGCGGGGCTTCGGATCAGGCGCGGCCCTTCGCGCGGATGTCCGCGAGCTGCTCGTCCACCCAGTCGCCGGGATCGCGCGAGGTGACGATCTCCACGAGCCCCTCCGCGCGGCGCCGACGCTCGGCGGGGTCCATCGCGAGGGCCGCGTAGATCGAGTCCGCGAGCTCCTGGATGTCGAAGGGGTTCACCGAGAGGGCGTACTCGCCGAGCTCCTCGTGCGCGCCGGTGTTCTCGGAGAGGATCGAGACCCCCTTGCGCTCGTTGACGATTGGCCCCTCCTTGGCGACGAGGTTCATCCCGTCGAACATCGCGTTCACGAGGAGGACGTCGTAGTGCTTGTAGGCGGCCATCGCCTCGTCGAGGTCCTCGCGGAGCTTCAGCTGAATGGGCATCCAGTCGGGGGTCCCGTGGTGGTGGTTGACGACCGCGACGACGGCCTCGATCCGTTCGAGGTACTCCGCGTACTGCGGGACGTCCGTCCGGGAGGGCATGAGCTGCGCCACGAAGGTCACGCGCTCTGAGAACTCCGGGTGCTGCTCGAGGAAGAGGTCGAAGGCGGTGAAGCCCCGCAGGACGTTCTTGGAGAGGTCCGCGCGGTCGACGCGGAGGATCAGGAAGTCCCGGCGCCGGCGCAGGAGGGCCTCCTCGAAGCGCCGGACGCGCTCGCCCTGGGCGACCTGGCGGGTCGCGCGGTGGTCGATCGGGAGCGGGTAGGCGCGCACCCAGACCTCGCGCTCCCCGAAGCGGACGATCCCGCGCTCGAAGTCGACCTCGAGGTCCATGAGGTCGCGGCAGCACTGCAGGAAGTTCCGCCGGTAGGAGCGGGTGTGGAAGCCGATGATGTCGTTGGCGAGGAGGCCCGTGAAGATCTCCTCGCGGATCCGCGAGGGCAAGACGCGCCAGGCGTCGGACTGGGTCCAGGGGATGTGGATGAAGTGGTGCAGGAAGACGTCCGGGCGTGCCCGGCGGACGAGGTCGGGGAGGGTGTAGAGGTGGTAGTCGTGGACCATCACGACCGGCTGGACCTGCTCTCCGAGCTCCTCCACGACGGCCCGCGCGAGATCCTCGTTGACGGCGTTGTAGCCGAACTCGAACGCCTCGATCTCTTCGCGGCGGATGTCCGGGGCGTTGGAGAGGTCCCAGAGGTAGTGCTGGATGAACCAGAGCATCGGGTTGGCGAAGACGTTGTAGAAGCGGTCGTAGGCCTGCGGGTCGCTCACGACCAGGCGCACCCGGTACTCGCCCCCCGCGGGCGAGCGCACCGGGAACGCCCGCCCGCCGTGCTCGCGGGAGACCGCCGCGTCGTGATCGTTCATCGCCGAGGCGATCCAGGTCGCCTCACGGTGGGAGGCGAGGCCCGTGAGCGCCGTCACCAGGCCCCCGGAGCCCCGCTGGACCTCGCCCCCCTCGCCGAAGGTCACGGGCCCGCGGTTCGATACCAGCACCAGTGGGGCGCGCTGTGCCCCCGTCACGGCTCCAAAAGCTCGTTGAAGATCCGCAGATAGTCGCGCAGGTAGCGCGGCATCAGGAAGTGCGTACGGATGTGCTCCTTGCCGCGCCGGCCGAGGGCCTTGCCGAGCGCGGGGTCGCGCAGGATCTCCAGGGTCCGCTGCGCGCACTCCTGCGCGCTCTCCACGAGGAAGCCCGTCACGCCGTCCTCGACCTGCAGCGGGATCCCGCCGACGTTCCCGCCGATGAAGGGCCGGGCCTTCCAGATCGCCTCGGAGACCGTCAGCCCGAAGCCCTCCCGGGTGGACTTCTGGATCAGGACCTCGGAGTGGGACTGGAAGGCGTTGACCTCGATCGACCCGACGTTGTTGAAGTTGTTCAGGATGTGGATGTCCGGATCGCCGTCCGCGTGCGCGATCGTCGCGTTGAAGAAGTCCCACCCCTCGGGGTCGTCGCTGGCCATCGACCCGACAAGGGCGAGCTGCACCTCGGGGATCTCCTCCTTCACGGCGCGGTAGGCGTCGATCACGCCCAGCGGATCCTTCCAGGGATCGAAGCGCGAGACCTGGCAGATCAGCGGCCGGTCGACGTCTACCCCGAACTGGCCGCACACGTAGGAGGCGTCCTCGGGGGAGAGCGCCATGTTCTTCGGCGCCAGCGGGTCGATCGCGGGCGGGACGATGTTCACCTTGCCCCCCATCCCGGCCGGGGCGTACTGGTGCATGTGGAAGAGCGACTGCGGGTAGTCGCGGATGTACGGGAGCAGGCGCTCGATCGTCGCGGGGTTCGGCGTGGAGAGGTCGATGTGACAGCGCCACACCCAGCCCTTCGCCTTCTCGGGCACGAGCGTGCGCAGCGCCGCGGGCTGGGGGTCGTGGACGAGGCAGACGTCCCACCCCTCGGAGAGCTCGCGGGCGTTGATCTCGTTGTAGCGCAGCCACGTCGCCCACTGCTCCTCCTCGAGGTCCTCCGGGGCGCCCTGGAGCGCGTTGTGCATGAGCTTCGTCGCGTTGAAGAACTCTTCCCGCCCGTAGATCACCTGCCACTCGCAGTCCAGCCCGACGTCCCGCATGAGCGGGACGAGCGCGTAGAGGATCTCCGAGACCCCGCCCCCGAAGGCCGTCGCGGAGACGTGCACGACCCGGCGTCCCTGCAGGGGCTCCGCGAGCTCCCGGATCTCGTCAATCAGGCCGCGGCCACAGATGTGCGTGTAGTCGCTGAGCGACTTGTGGGCGACCGCCACGGGCTGGAGCACGCCGGGACGATAGCTGAGACGTGTACAGGAACGACTACGCTACCCGCAGGAGTGCTCAACGGACGCATCTATCGCGCGGCCCTGGCCCCCGTGTTGCTCGCCGTCGTGATCGCCGGGTTCTCGCTCGGCGAACGCTCCTCGACGCTCTCCGCGAACCTCGCCCCCGACGCCTTCGACGGCGCGCGCGCCTTCGCCGAAATGCAGAGCCTCGCGGCGCAGTTCCCCGACCGACGGCCCGGCGGACTCGGTGACGGGGCGCTCGCGCGGTACATCGCCGCGAGCATCCGCGCCCTCGGCACGACGGCCGGCGGGGGCTTCTCGGTCACGAGCCGCGAGCTCCAGGCGCAGACGATCGAAGGCTCGCGGACGCTCACGACCGTCATTGCCGAGCGCCCCGGCGCGAGCGGGGAGAGCCCGATCGTGATCCTCGCCCCGCGGGACGCGCCGCGCGCGTACGCGCGCGCGCGCGCGGCGTCGTTTTTTTCGAGCGCCTCCCCCACCGTCGTCCTGCTCGAGCTCGCTCGCGTCTTCGCCGCGAGCGAGACCCAGCGCGCGATCGTCCTAGTCTCCACCAGCGGCGCCAGCGGCGGGGCCGCGGGAGCGAGCGACTTCACCGCGCACGCCCCGGGCTCCGTGGACGCGGCGATCGTCCTCGGCGACTTCGCCGGCCCGATCGCCCACGGCCCGATCGTGGTCCCCTTCTCCTCCGGCCTCGGCGGCGCCCCGGCGCTCCTGCAGGGTACGCTCGTCGAAGCCATCCGCGGGCAGGCCGGGATCGACCCGGGCGCCCCCGGCGCGCTCAGCCGGCTCGCCCACCTCGCCCTTGGGCTCACCGCGGGCGAGCAGGGACCGCTGAATGCGGCGGGGATCCCCGCGGTGCTCGTGCAGGTCGGCGGCGAACGGGGTCCGACGGCGGGTGAGCCCGCGAGCGCGGCGCGCCTGGAAGGGCTCGGCCGCGCCGTCCTCAGCGCCGTCTACGCGCTCGACGCCGGCCCGGACGTGCGCGAAGGAGAGACGACGGGGCTACTCCTCCAAGGCAAGGTGATCCCCGCGTGGGCGCTGCGGCTGCTCGTCGCGGCGCTCCTCCTCGGCCCGCTGCTCACCGTGCTCGACGGTCTCGCGCGCCTGCGCCGCGGTCGCTTGGAGATCAGGCCCGCGGCGACCTGGGCGCTCGCGTGCGCGCTCCCCTTCCTCCTCCTCGCCCTCTTCGCCCGCGTGCTCGGCCTGTTCGAAGTCATCCCGACGCCCGCTGGTCTGAGCCCCGGCGGAGCGATGCCCTTCGGGGCGCCGATGATCGAGACCGCGCTCGCGCTGACCCTCGTCCTCGCGCTCTCCTGGATCGCCTGGCCGGGGCTCCTGCGTCGGGCCGGAGTGCCGAGGCGCCCGAACGCGGACGCCGCGGGCCTCTCGATCCTGCTCGTGCTGCTCGCCCTCGCGTTCGTCGTGTGGGTCTTCAATCCTTTCGCCGCGATCCTCCTCGTGCCCGCCGCGCACCTCTGGCTGCCGGTCGTCTCCGGCGGGCGCCTGCACTCCTCCGGGGTCCGTGGTCGCGCCCTCGCGCTCGCCCTCACGGTCCTCGCCGCCGCGCCGCTCGCGGGAGCGATCGCGGTCTACGCGGGCGAGCTCGCCCTCGGCCCGGCGGACGTCGTTCGCTCAGCTCTCGTCCTGCTCGCCGCGGGCCACTTCGGGGTCCTCGGGACGCTCCTCTGGTGCCTCGCCCTCGGCTGCTTCGCCGGGATGGCGATCCTCGCCCTCAGGACCGCCCCCCCGCCGCCACTCGGGGCGGAGCCCCTGGAGGACCTGCCGATCACGATTCGCGGCCCGCTCTCCTATGCCGGACCGGGATCGCTCGGGGGAACGACCTCGGCGCTGCGCCGCTGATGGCCGGCGAGACCCCCGCGTCCGGTGTCTCCGCCCCCTCCTCCGGGCCTCGCGCATCCGATGCCCGCGGTGGTCGAGCCCGTCGGGGGCTCTCGTGGGCGTTGATCATCCTCGGCGCGCTCGCGCTCGCGGAGGGCGCGATCACGCTCATCTGGCAGGAGCCGATCTCGGCGCTCTACGCGCACCTCGAACAGGACCGCCTGAGCGGGGCGCTCGACCACCTCGAACACGCCCGCCCGACCTCCGCGGAGCGCGCCCGCCTGGCGCGGATCGCGGGGGATCGCGAACGGGTCGTGTTCCTCGCGCACGAGCTCGAGCTGCACGCGCCCGAGGGAGCCCCGGTGGGGAGGATCCGGATCCCGCGCATCGGGGTGGACTTCGTGATCGTCGAGGGGACCGCGGCCGCGGACCTGCACAGGGGGCCGGGCGTGTACATGCGGCGGGACTACCCGCGCGTTCGCTTCCCGGGTCTCCCGGGGACGAGCGTGATCGCGGGCCACCGCACGACCTGGCTGGCGCCCTTCCGTCACATCGACGCCCTGCGCCGGGGCGATCGGATCGAGCTGGAGATGCCCTACGCGCGCCTGACATACACGGTGACCGGACAGCGCGTCGTGCGCCCGGACGACGTCGGCGCGGCGGTCGATCCCGTCGGCTACACCCGCCTGGTGCTCTCCGCGTGCACCCCCCTCTTCAGCGCCGCCGAGCGCATCCTCGTCTTCGCCCGCCTCACCCGCACCGTCGCCCGCGGAGCCGGGGCCGTGGGTCCGCTCACCAACGGTGCTCGTAGCCCTCCAGTGCGCGCGGCCGATCATCTTCAAGAAAGACCGCTCCCGACCGCTCACGCGCGCCCGGCGAACCGGGCCGGCCGACCGTCTCGGGCGGGGCCCCCAGGACGCGCCCAATCCACGTGACCCCGACGCCCCCCGCCCCCGCGAGGGCCTCCTCGGCCGCGAGACGGGCCTCGGGGGCCACGCACACGCAGAGCTCGTAGTCTTCCCCCGCCCCCGCCGTCAGCTCCGAGAGGGACAGCCCGAGCTCGGCGCAGACCTCGCCGACCCCCTCCTCGACGGGGAGCGCCCCGAGGTCGATCTCCAGGAGAACCCCGCTCGCGCGGCCCACGTGCGCCGCGTCCGTGGCCAGGCCGTCGGAGAGGTCGATCATCGCGTGCGCCCCCGCTCGGGCCAGCGCGCGCCCCTCGGCGAGCCGGGGCAGGGGGCGGTGGACCCGTTCGATCGGGCCCCGCGCGTGGGGGCCCATGCGGGCGCGCCCCTCGAGCACCGCGAGCCCCGCCCCCGCCCCGCCGAGGGCGCCGGTGACGCCGACGAGGTCCCCGGGCCGGGCGCCCCCGCGCCCGACGAGCTCCTCCTCCGCCTCGGCCCAGCCGGTCACGGTCACGGAGACCGTGAGCGCGGGCGCCCGGACGACGTCCCCCCCGAGGATCACCGTGCCCGTCCGCTCCGCCAGGGCCCGCGCGCCGCGGAGGAGATCGAGGGCCTGCACCTCGGAGAGCCCGTGGGGGAGGCCGAGCACGATGTAGGCCTCCCCGGCCTCCGCCCCCATCGCCGCGAGGTCAGATAGGGCCCCCGCGAGCGCCCGCCACCCCACCTGCGCGGGCGTCGCCCAGCCCTCCCCGGCGCCCTCCCCCCGGGCGAGGCGGAAGTGGACCCCGTCGACCATGGCGTCGACGGAGGTGACGCAGATGGGACGGGCGCGGACGACGGCGGCGTCGTCGCCGATGCCACGGAGGACCCGCGGTCCCCGGGCGACGGCCAGCTCGGCCGTGATGGCCTCGATCAGGG
>DASZFE010000015.1:0-4221 GCA_035940155.1 Solirubrobacteraceae bacterium
CGGGCGGCTGACTTTCTGAGACGCACACAGAACCCGGACGGGGGCTTCCCGCAACAGCCGGGAGGGGAATCCAATACGCAGTCGACGGCGTGGGCGGTGCAGGGCCTGATCGCGGCCGGGCGCGACCCCGCGAGGGTCCGCCGCCGCGGGAGCCGCTCGCCGACGGGCTACCTGGAAAGCCTCGTGGCGCCCGACGGGAGCGTGCGGTACTCGCGCACGAGCGCGCAGACGCCGGTCTGGGTGACCGCGCAGGCGCTCGTGGCGCTCGCCGGGAAGACCTTCCCGGTCGGGCCGGTCTGAGATCGGGGCCGCTAGGACTGCTCGCGCCGCGCAGGCCTATCAGGTCTGCTCGCGCCGCGCGGGACCACCCGCCGCGCCGGAGTGGGCGCCGGGGGCCCAGAGTGACTCCTCGGTCTCGCTCGCGCCGCGGGCGAGGATGAAGAGGAGGTCGGAGAGTCGGTTGAGGTAGCGGACGACCTCGGGGTTGGCCTCCTCGCCGAGGGCGATGGTGCGGCGCTCGGCGCGCCGGCAGACGGTGCGGGCGATGTGGAGGTGGGCGACGGCGGGACTCCCGCCGGGGATGACGAAGCTCCGCAGGGGGGCGAGCTTTGAGTTGACCTCGTCGCAGGCCTGCTCGAGCCAGTCGGTGTAGGCGGGGGTGATCCGCAGCGGCGCTCGCGCGCCCGCGGCCTCGGGGGTCCCGGCATCCGCGTCGCCCGCCCCCTCGCCGGCGCGACCGGGCACGCAGAGGTCGGCGCCGAGGTCGAGGAGGTCGTTCTGGACGCGGGAGAGCCACTGAGAGAAACGCCCGGGGAGGCCGGGGGCGGCGAGGACGAGCCCGAGGTGGGCGTTGAGCTCATCGACGGTCCCGTAGGCCTCGACGCGGGGGTGGAGCTTGGAGACGCGGCTCATGTCGCCCAGGTGCGTCTCTCCGCCGTCGCCGAGCTTGGTGTAGATGCGGGTCAGATTTACGGTCATACTCGGGCCGGCCTCCAGCCGGCCCCTTGATGTTATAGGCCGCCTTCCAGACAGCCTTAACCGGGCCTTCGGCCCTCCTCGCGCCGGCATCCTGCTGGCCCTATGGGCCTCTTGGTCTCTGCGAGCCTGGCATACGACCTTCCCCCCGGGATGGTGCCCGTCCTCACGATGGGATACGTTCTCGCACCTCAGATGCGGGTGGGCGTTCCCAAGGAGACGGCGACGGGCGAGCACCGGGTGGCGCTCGTCCCCGAGGTGGTGGGCAAGCTGAGGGCCAAGGGCCTCGAGGTGCTCGTGCAGAGCGGGGCGGGCGAGGAGGCGCTGTTGAGCGACGAGGCGTTCGTGGAGGCGGGCGCGCGGATCGCCGGGGACGCCGCGGAGGTGTGGAGCTCGGACGTGGTCGTGACGATCGCGCCGCCGAGCGAGGAGGAGGTGGGCCGGCTCGGGCAGGGCTCGATCTTGATCGGCTTCCTGGCGCCCCTGACGAGCCCGCGGACGACGCGGGCGCTGGCGGGCGCGAGGGCGACGGCGTTCGCGATGGAGGCGATCCCGCGGATCTCTCGGGCGCAGTCGATGGACGCGCTCTCCTCGCAGAGCAACGTGGCGGGCTACAGGGCGGCGCTGCTGGGCGCGGAGAGCATGGGCCGCTTCTACCCGATGCTGATGACGGCGGCGGGGACGATCCCGCCGGCGAAGGTGCTGGTGCTGGGCGCGGGCGTGGCGGGCCTGCAGGCGCTGGCGACGGCGAAGCGGCTGGGGGCGCGGACGACGGGCTATGACGTGCGCCCGGAGGTGGCCGAGCAGGTGCAGTCGCTGGGGGCGCAGTGGCTCGACCTGGGCCTGGAGGCGAGCGGCGAGGGGGGGTACGCGCGCGAGCTGACCGAGGAGGAGCGCGCCCGCCAGCAGCAGGCGTTGACGGAGGCGATCAAGGGCTTTGACGTGGTGATCACGACGGCGCTGGTCCCGGGCCGCCCGGCCCCGAAGCTCGTGACCGAGGAGGCCGTGCGGGGCATGAAGGCGGGGTCGGTGATCATTGACCTGGCGGGGGAGTCGGGGGGGAACTGCGAGCTGACGGAGCCGGGTGAGACGGTGGTGCGCCACGGGGTGAGGATCGTCTCGCCGCTGAACCTGCCCGCGACGATGCCCGAGCACTCCTCGCAGCTG
Source organism: Solirubrobacteraceae bacterium (assembly GCA_035940155.1). GTDB lineage: Bacteria > Actinomycetota > Thermoleophilia > Solirubrobacterales > Solirubrobacteraceae > Palsa-744. Next base: position 2,143 of record DASZFE010000015.1, read on the forward strand.
TTCGCGCGCAACGTGCTGGCGCTGCTGGACCTGTTCGTGGGTGAGGACGGCAAGCTGAAGCTGGACTTCGAGGATGAGATCGTGGCGGGGGCGTGCGTGGTGCGCGAGGGGGAGATCGTGCATCCTGGTGCGAAGGCGGCCGTGGAGGCCGCGGCCGGAGCATCGGCCGGGGGTGACTCATGATCCTTGCGAGCGTCCTGACGACGAATCTGGCGATCCTGGTCCTTGCGGGCTTCATCGGCTTCGTGGTGATCTCGAAGGTTCCGAACACGCTGCACACGCCGCTGATGTCGGGGACGAACGCGATCCACGGGATCGTGCTGCTCGGGGGTCTTCTCTTGATGGGGCTGCCGGGCCTGGGGGCCTTCAGCAAGGCGCTGCTGGTGATCGCGATCGCGTTCGGGACGATCAACGTGGTGGGGGGCTTCCTGGTGACGGACCGGATGCTCGAGATGTTCAAGTCCAAGCCGAAGCCGAAGGGTGAGGGCTCCGCCGGCGAGGCCGGCGGGGGGAGTGGCCGGGGGGCCGGCGGCGAGGACGGCGGGAAGGGGACGCGCCCATGATCGCGCCGCCGCTGGCGAGCTCGTTCCTGCAGGACGAAAGCTTCATCTACGTCCTTTACATCGTGGCGTTCGCGCTGTTCATCCAGGGGCTGCGGGGCCTGGCGGGGCCGACGACGGCGGTGCGGGGGAACCGGATCGCGGCGGTGGGGATGGGGGTCGCGGTGATCGCGACGCTGCTGAGCCCGGGGGAGGGGAACTGGGGTCTGATCGTGCTGGGCGTGGCGGTGGGGGTCGCAGTGGGGGTGCCGGCGGCGCGGCAGGTGAAGATGACGGCGATGCCGCAGATGGTGGCGCTCTTCAACGGGGTGGGCGGCGGCGCGGTGGCGTTGATCTCCTGGGTGGAGTTCCGCCACTATGGCTCGAGCTACGGCTCGCACACCCTGGAAGCGGGCGGAATTCAGATCCAGGTGGGGGTGCCGACGTACGTGGCGATCTTCTCGGTGTTCGCGGCGATCGTGGGCTCGGTGTCCTTCTGGGGATCGAACATCGCCTTTGCGAAGCTCCAGGAAATCCTTCCGGGGCGTCCGATCTCGCTGGGCCCCTTCCAGCAGGCGATGAACATGGTGCTGCTGATCCTGGCGCTCGCGGCGGGGGTGGCGCTGATCGGCGGGACGCATTCCGAAGCGCTCTTCATCGGGATGCTCATAGTCGCCGCGCTGCTGGGGAACGCGGTGGTGCTGCCGATCGGGGGGGCGGACATGCCGGTGGTGATCTCGCTGCTGAACGCGTTCACGGGCCTGTCGGCGGCGGCGACGGGGATGGCGCTGGACAACCCGGCGTTGATCGTGGCGGGGATGATCGTGGGGGCGTCGGGGACGATCCTGACGAACCTGATGGCGACGGCGATGAACCGCTCGATCCCGTCGATCGTGGCGGGGGGCTTCGGCGGCGGGGGCGCGGTGGCGGGCGCGGAGGGCGCGGGGGAGCACGCGGGGACGGTGCGCTCGACGAGCGCGGCGGATGCGGCGATCCAGCTGGCGTATGCGAGCCGGGTGGTGGTGGTGCCGGGGTACGGGATGGCGGTGGCGCAGGCGCAGCACGCGGTGCGGGAGCTGACGAAGGAGCTGGAGGCGCGGGGGGTGGAGGTGAGCTACGCGATCCACCCGGTGGCGGGGCGGATGCCGGGGCACATGAACGTGCTGCTGGCGGAGGCGGATGTGCCGTACGACCAGCTGAGGGAGATGGACGATGCGAACCCGGAGTTCCAGCGGACGGACGTGTCGCTGGTGATCGGGGCGAACGACGTGACGAACCCGGCGGCGAAGAACACGCCGTCCTCGCCGATCTACGGGATGCCGATCCTGGAGGTCGCCGACAGCCGCTCGGTGATCGTGATCAAGCGCTCGATGAACCCGGGCTTCGCGGGGATCGAGAACGAGCTGTACTTCGACCCGAAGACGGCGATGCTGTTCGGGGACGCGAAGTCGGCGGTGAGCGAGATCACCGCCGAGCTCGCCAACATCTGACGCTCTGCGAGACTGCTCGCGTGATCGAGCGCAGCCAGGCCCTGGCGGCC
>DASZFE010000016.1:0-2828 GCA_035940155.1 Solirubrobacteraceae bacterium
AAGTTGAAACGAAACACCCGAAGCCCCAGACGGTCTACGAAGTCACGGTGGTCTTCGGCCTGGTGGCGCCGGCGGGACAGCCCTCGCAGCTGCAGACCTACCCGGACCTGAAGCGTCTGACGCCGCTGCCCTCGGTGGAAGCTCCCCTGGTGGTGTACGCGGGGGTGAGCAAGAGCGGGAAGGGGGCGCTGTTCACGGTGGTGGGCGAAGTGATCCTGAAAGGGACGGGGGTGTGCGTTCCGAGCGCGACGAGCTGCGAATCGATCGAGCTCGCCGCGGGCGCCTCCGAGCAGCTCGAAGTGATCAACTCCGCGGGCCAGCCGGTCCTCTACGAACTGAAGGTCGAAAAAATCGAAAAGAAATCGACCACCCTCGCGGCGGCGGGTCGCGTTCGCAAGCGGGTCTCCCGTGCGGGGGGGCTCCTGCTTCGCCGCGAAGGCCTCACGCACGTGACGGGCGTGCGCTACCTCCCGGCGACGGGCCTGCTCGAAGTTCGCCACGGCTTCTGAGCGCACCGGGCCGTGCCCGCGGCCCCGCGCTCCTCGTGCCTGCGACGACCAGTGCGGAGCGGGCTCACCCGTGGCCCGCGCCGACGCGCCCGGGGGTGCAGGCCATAAGCTAGACCCCTGATGGCACTGCGTCTGATCACCGCGGGGGAGTCGCACGGGCCGGGCCTGACGTGCATCGTGGAGGGGCTCCCGGCGGGCCTCGAGCTGCTCCCGCGGGACCTCGACGGGGACCTCGCGCGCCGCCAGCTCGGCCACGGGCGCGGGGGGCGGATGAAGATCGAGCGTGACACGGCGCAGGTCACCGCGGGGGTCCGTCACGGACGCACGCTCGGCGGGCCGATCGCGCTGACGATCGCAAACCGCGACTACGCGAACTGGCAGGAGCGGATGAGCCCGTGGCCGGTGGAGGAGGAGATCCCCGAGGTCCACCTCCCGCGTCCCGGCCACGCGGACCTGGTGGGGACGCAGAAGTACGCCCAGGGCGACGTGCGCAACATCCTCGAGCGGGCCTCCGCGCGGGAGACCGCCGCGCGGGTCGCGGGGGGGGCGCTCGCGAAGACCTTCCTGCGCGCCCTCGGGGTGGAGATCCGCTCGCACGTGATCCAGATCGCCTCCGTGCACGCGCCCGAGCGCGAGGGGCCGCTGGCGGTCGCGGACTTCGCCGAGGTCGACGCCTCGCCGGTGCGCTGCCTGGACCCGGACGCGAGTCGCGCGATGGTCGCGGAGATCAACGCGCTGCGCAAGGCCAACGAGTCCCTCGGGGGCGTCTTCGAGGTCCTCGCCTTCGGCCTCACGCCCGGGCTCGGCTCGCACGTCTCCTGGGAGGAGCGCCTGGACGGGCGCCTGGCGATGGGGATCCTCTCGATCCAGGCCCTGAAGGGGGTCTCGATCGGGGAGGCCTTCCACGTCGCGGGCGTCCCGGGCTCGGAGGCACACGATGAGATCTTCTACTCCCCCGAGCGGGGGTACTACCGCGAGACCAACCACGCCGGGGGCTTGGAGGGCGGGATGACCACGGGGGAGCCGCTGATCGTGCGGGGCGCGATGAAGCCGCTGCCGACCCTCACCAAGCCGCTGCGCTCGGTGGACATCGCAACGCACGAGCCCGCGGAGGCCCTGCGGGAGCGCACGGACTCCTGCACGGTCCCCGCGGCGGCGGTCGTCGGGGAGGCGATGGTCGCGTTCGTCCTCGCGCGGGCCTACCGGGAGAAGTTCGGGGGCGATCACATCGAGGACGTCCGCGGGGCGCTGCGCGCCTACGAGGAGCGGATCGGATGGCGCCGCTAGCGCCGGCGGAGGCCACCTCGACCGTGCCCTCGCAGGCCCCATCGACGATGCCCCCATCCAACGCACCCACCCCGCGCCGGGCGCTGGTCTTCATCGGCTTCATGGGCGCTGGCAAGTCGCGCGCGGCGCTCGCGGTCGCCCAGGCGCTCGGTGTCCGGGCGCTGGACAGCGACGTGCTCCTGGAGGAGCGCATGGGCCACTCGATCGCGCGGGAGTTCGAGCTCAACGGGGAGGCCTCCTTCCGCGAACGCGAGGAGGAGCTCGCCTGCGAGCTGCTCGCACACGCGGGGCCGGGGAGCGTGATCGCGCTGGGCGGGGGGAGCGTCCTCTCAGAACGCGTGCGCAGGGCACTCGAGCCCCATGTGGGGGTCCTGCTGGACATCGCCCCGGGCCTGGCCTGGGAGCGGGTGGGGCGGACCGGCGGGGAGCGCTCCGGGGAGGGCGGCGCGCGTCCGCTCGCGCGCGGGCCGGAGGCCTTCGCGGCGCTCCACGCGCAGCGCACGCCGATCTACGAGGGGCTCGCCGACGCCTTCCTGCCGGCCGCGCCGGAAGTCGCGCTGCGGGCGCTGCGGGCACTCTGCGCGCTGAGCGCGGCGCCCGCGGGCACGCGCCTGCTGTGGGCCGCGTCGGCCTCGGGGGAGTACCCGGTGCTGATCGGCTCCGGGCTCCTCGATCCGGGGATCCTCGCCACGGAGACCCTCCGGGATGATCTCTGGCCGCTGGATCGAGCACGCTCGCAGGCGTTCTGTGTGACGGACGAGACCGTCGGCGCACTCTACGCGGGGCGGCTGGGAAGCCTCGCGGGTCGAGTCGCGATCCCGCCCGGGGAGGCTCACAAGACGCTCGCGAGCGCCGAGCGGGTCTGGCGGGAGCTCGTCGCGGGGGGAATGACTCGTGCGGACCACGTGATCGCGCTCGGCGGAGGCGTCGTGGGGGATCTCGCGGGCTTCTGCGCGGCGACCTACCAGCGGGGGGTCCCGGTGGTGCAGGTCCCGACGAGCCTCCTCGCGCAGGTCGACTCGGCCTACGGGG
>DASZFE010000017.1:0-3654 GCA_035940155.1 Solirubrobacteraceae bacterium
CCGGGTCGTCCTCGTCGGGCGGCTCACCACCGACCCCGAGCTCCGGGCGATGCCCGGCGGACGCAGCGTCTGTGCGCTGCGGATCGCCTGCAACGGCATCCGCCGCGACGCCGAGGGCGCCTACGAGCAGCGGCCGAACTACTTCGACGTGCGCACCTACGGGGCGCAGGCCGAGAACGTCCACCGCTACCTCCGCAAGGGCGCCCGCGTTGCAATCGACGGGCGTCTGGAGTGGCGCGAGTGGGAGACCCCCGAGCAGCAGCGCCGCCAGGCCGTCAGGGTCATCGCGGAGGCGATCCAGTTCCTCGACCCCCGCGAGGACTCCGGCGGGGAGGAGCACGGCCTCGGGGAGAGCCACGGCGAGGGGCCAGACGGCGGTCCGGGGGTCGCGGAGCCCGATGGAGCCGAGTCGGTCGACGGGTCTGACGGGTTCGAGCGCGAGCCCGTCGGTGTCGGCGCCGGCATGGAGAGCGACCTGGACTTCTGAGGTCACCCCACGCCAGAGAGCCCCCGGACGTTTCGTCCCCGGGGGCTCTTTTGCGTTTAATGACCCGTGTGGGCGTGGGGAGCACGGGCGGCGACACTTCGCCCCGCCTGGATGCGTAAACTGCGCCGCCGCTAAAGATCCAGCGCAAGGAGCGAGATTCGGTGCCAGTCAATACGCAGGCGATCGGGAAGAAGTACGAGCCCACGCTCTACGCTGTGGGCCGGGAGAAGATCAAGGAGTACGCGCGGGCCGTCGGGGAGACCAACCCGGTCCACCTCGACGTCGAGGCCGCGCGCGCCGCGGGGTACGCCGACGTGGTCGCGCCGCCGATGTTCGCGGTCGTCTACAGCGCCCCCTCGATGGGGCCCGCGGTCTTCGACCCCGAGGTCGGGATGAACTTCGCCATGATGGTCCACGGGGGCCAGGAGTTCGAGTGGGGCCCGCCCGTGGTCGCCGGAGACGAGATCACGACTGTGGGGAGCGTGAAGGACATCTCCGAACGGGACGGGCGCGGCTACTACGTCTTCGAGTCCGTCTCCACCAACCAGCGCGGCGAGCAGGTCTGCCGCGGAACCTGGACGAACATCGTGCGAGGAGTGTGAGCCTGATGGCAGAGCTACAGCAGGGGGCGCAGATCCCCGAGGTCCGGGTCACCCCGGACAAGTACCTCACGGCCCGCTACGCGGGCGCCTCGGGGGACTTCAACCCGATCCACATCGACGCCGAGTTCGCGGCCGCCGTGGGCCTTCCCGGGCGGATCCTCCACGGTCTGTGGACGATGGCCCAGGTCGCCCGTGCGCAGACCGAGGCCGCGGGGGGCCCCGAGCGCCTCAAGCGCCTCTCGGTCCAGTTCCGCGGGATGGGCGTCCCGGAGAGGGAGGTCGTGGTGACGGGAACCGTGCGTGAGGTCTCCGACGGTCGCGCCCTGATCGACACGGTCGCCGAGCAGGACGGCAACCAGATCATCCGCAACGCCGAGGCCGAAGTCACTCTTTGAGTCGGATTCGTCGAGCCGTCGGGGCCCTCGGCCGGTCCGACGGCCCTCGGGCGGGCCTCCGGTGGGGGCGACCCGGCCGGACCGCCGGGGCGGGCCTAGAATCAACTCCATGCTGAGCGCCAGACAGGAGCTGATCCTGTGGAAGGTCGTCGAGGAGCACCAGCGCACCGGTCAGCCGGTCGCCTCCAGGACGATCGCCGCGGACCCCGTGCTCGACTGCGGCCCCTCGACGGTGCGCAACGAGCTCGCGCTGCTGGAGGCGCGGGGCCTGCTCGCCCACCCGCACACCTCCGCCGGTCGGGTGCCGACGGACGCGGGGCACCGTTACGTGGTCGACCGGATGCTATACACGGGCGAGGGGCTCCTGCCCGCGCCCCGAATGGAGCTCTCGCTGATCCGCCGCGAAGTCGAGGAGGCGATGCGCGCGACCACGGAGACCCTCTCGCAGATGACGAACCTCCTCGCCGTTGTCTCCGCGCCCTCGCCGAACACGGCCACCATCCGCCACATCGAGGTCCTCGCGATCCAGCCCCGCGTGGTCATGGTCGTCCTGATCACCTCCACGGGGGGCGTCGCGAAGGTCCTCGCCACATTCGAGGAGGCCGTCGATCCGGGGCTCCTGATCTGGAGCGGGGAGTACCTCAACGAGCGCCTCGTCGGGCTCGGGCTGGGGGCGAGGATGCTTCAGCAGCGCCTCTCCGAGCCGATGCTCCCCCCGACCGAGCGCGCCTTCCTGGACCGGCTCGCGCCGGCCTTCGGCGGGCTCGTATCCGACGCGGAGGCCGTCCTCTACGTCGAGGGCGCCTCGCGGCTGCTTGCCGAGAGTCACCTGGAGGACGCGGGTCTGGTCAACGAGCTCGTGGATCTCCTGGAGCGGCGCGTCGCGCTGCTCGGGGTCCTGCGCTCGGCGCTCGGGGCGCCCGGGGTCTACGTGCGGATCGGCCACGAGAACGAGATCCCCGCGATGCACTCCCTCGCGATGGTCGCCGCGGGCTACGGTATCGCCCAGCGCAAGCTCGGGGCCGTCTCCGTGATCGGGCCGGTGCGGATGGACTACGGGCGGGCGATCACGACCGTGCGCGAGGCCGCCTTCGAGCTCTCGCGCTTCGTCGAAGACGCCTACGCCGAGAGCTGAGCGAGCCCACGTGCCACGCGATCCCTACGAGGTGCTCGGCCTCGGGCGCCACTCCTCCGAGCAGGAGGTCAAGAAGGCCTTCCGCAGGCTCGCCCGGGAGCTGCACCCCGACGTCAACGCGCACGACCCCCAGGCGGAGGAGAAGTTCAAGGAGGCCGCGGAGGCGTATGAGATCCTCTCCGACCCCGAGCGCCGCGCGACCTACGACCGCTACGGTCACGAGGGGCTGCGCTCGGGCGGGTACGCGCCGAATTTCGATGCGTTCGGCTCGATCGGGGACCTCTTCGAGGCGTTCTTCGGCGGCGCGAGTCCCTTCGGTGGGCGCTCGGCCGGGCCCGCCCCCGGGGGCGACGTCGCGGTCGCCCTGGAGATCGACCTGCTCCAGGCCGCGCGCGGGGAGAGCGCGCAGGTCTCCTTCGAGGCCGTCGATCGCTGCGGGCACTGCCACGGCAACGGCGCGGAGCCGGGGACCCCGATCGACACCTGCACCCGCTGCGGCGGGAACGGCCAGGTCCAGACGATGACCCGGACGCCCTTCGGGCAGATGGTCCGCACGAGCGTCTGCGACACCTGCGGCGGGGACGGGCGCACCCCGCGCGAGCCCTGCGGGGAGTGCCGCGGCCGGGGGCGGATCGCGGCGAAGCGCACGATCGAGGTCCGCGTGCCTGCCGGGATCGCCGACGGCCAGCGGATCCGCCTCGCCGGCCAGGGGCACGCGGGCGAGGCGGGCGCCCCGGCGGGCGACCTCTACGTCCTCGTCCGGGTCCGCCCCGACGAGCGCTTCGTCCGCGAGGGGGACGACCTGATCACCGTCCTCGACGTCCCCGCGCCCCTCGCCGCTCTGGGCACGACGCTCACGGTGCCCACGCTCGAGGGCGAGAGTCCCGTCGAGGTCGCAGCGGGGATCCAGCCGGGCGAGGTGATCGTCCTGCGCGGCCAGGGGATGCCGGCGCTGCGCCGTGGTCGTCAGGGCGACCTGCGGGTGCTCGTGAACGTGATCGTCCCCCGCCGCCTGGGGGCCGAGCAGCGCGAGCT
>DASZFE010000018.1:0-5812 GCA_035940155.1 Solirubrobacteraceae bacterium
GTTCCAGGTTTACCTGGCGCGGCTGTATGACTTCGTGCCAGACCTGCGCGAGGTCGTGCTCTCGGTGCACTGCCACGACGACCTCGGGCTGGCCGTGGCGAACTCCTTCGCGGGGGTGCTCGCGGGCGCGCGGCAGGTGGAGTGCGCGATCAACGGGATCGGCGAGCGTGCCGGGAATGCGTCGCTGGAGGAGATCGTGATGCTCCTGCGCACGCGCCGCGCGGACATCGGCGGGTTGGACACGCAGATCAACACGACCGAGATCGCGCGCACGAGCCGGCTGGTCTCGCGTCTGACGGGCTACCCGGTGCAGCCCAACAAGGCGATCGTGGGGCGCAACGCCTTCGCGCACGAGTCGGGCATCCACCAGGACGGCGTCCTGAAGGAGCGGACGACCTACGAGATCATGGACGCCACGACGGTCGGCCTGGCGGCGAACTCGATCGTCCTGGGCAAGCACTCCGGCCGCCACGCGTTGCGCCAGGCGCTGGAGGAGATGGGCTTCAAGGTCGAGGGCCAGGCGCTCAACACGGCCTTCAAGCGCTTCAAGGAGATCGCGGACAAGAAGAAGGTCCTGACCGCGATGGACCTCGAGGCGCTCGTGACCGACGAGCTCCGCGAGGAGATCACCGGGTACGCCCTGGAGTGGTTCGAGGTCGAGGCATCCTCGCGCCGTCCCCCGCAGGCGCGCGTGAGCGTGACCCTCCCCGAGGGCGGCTCCGCGGAGGGCGAATCCAAAGGGGACGGCCCGATCGACGCGGCCTTCCACGCGATCGACGTCGCCACCGGCATCCAGACCGAGTTGCGCGATTTCCAGATCGCCGCGGTCACCGAGGGCCAGGATGCGCTCGGCGAGGTCTCCGTCGTCGTCGAGGCCCAGGGCCAGACCGGCTCCGGCCAGGCCGTCGCGACCGACATCATCGAGGCCGGCGCCCGCGCCTACATCCGCGCCCTCTCCGTCGCGCTCGTCCGCGCCCAGAGCGCCGGCAGCGAGATCATCGGGCTGCCTGCGACGGCGCCGTAAGAGCCGTCGACACCATACGTCTGTCCGTGATAACATACGGACGTATGGTAACTGCCACCTCTACGCACGACCCTCTCGACTCCGCCGTGATCGGCCTGCGCGTGAAGGCCCTGCGCGAGGCCTCGGATCTTTCCCTGCGCGACCTTGCGGCCCGCAGCGGGGTGAGCGCGCCGATGCTCTCGCAGGTGGAGCGGGGGGAGACGAGCCCGACGCTGACGGTGGCGGCGCGGATCGCGGCGGGCCTGGAGTTGCGGCTCTCCCAGCTCCTGCGCCTGGACGAGGGGGGCGCGGTGACGATCGTGCGGGCGGGGGAGCGCAGCCACGGAGGGAACGCCCGCCGGGGCCACCGCTTCGAGGTTATGACCTCCGCGCAGCCGGGCCAGCGCGCGGAGCTCTCGCGCCACACGCTGGCGCCGGGCGGCGCGACGGGCGCGGCGGACGACCCGCCGATGCACGAGCCCGGGAGCCGCGAGACGGCGCTCGTCGAGCGGGGCTCGGTCGTGCTGGTCTGCGACGGACAGCGCCATGAGCTGCGCGAGGGGGACTGCGTGACCTTCGATGCGGACCTGCCCCACCACTTCGAGAACCCGACCGCCGCCGAGGCGGCCTTCCTGGCCGTGGTCTCGGCAGGATTGCGCCGCAGCTAGCGCGCCTCACCCACGAGCGAGAGAGAGGAGACGATGCCAAAGACCCTTTTTGAGAAGCTCTGGGAGGCCCACGAGGTCGCCCCCGGACTGATCTACATCGACCTGCACCTCGTCCACGAGGTCACGAGCCCACAGGCATTCGACGGCCTGCGCCTCGCGGACCGGCGGGTGCGCCGCCCCGACAGGACGCTGGCGACCGCCGACCACAACACCCCGACCGACGGGACCCCCGTCGCGGCGAGGATCAAGGACGAGCTCTCCCGCGTGCAGGTCCAGACGCTCGAGCGCAACTGCGCGGAGTTCGGCGTGCCGGTCTACTCGCTGGGCTCCGAGCGCCAGGGGATCGTGCACGTGATCGGCCCCGAGCTCGGGGTGACGCAGCCGGGGATGACGATCGTCTGCGGGGACTCCCACACTGCCACCCACGGCGCCTTCGGGGCGCTGGCGTTCGGGATCGGGACGAGCGAGGTGGAGCACGTGCTGGCGACGCAGTGCATGGTGCAGCAGCGGCCGAAGTCGATGGTGATCCGCTACGAGGGCGAGCTGGGCTTCGGGGTGACCGCGAAGGACCTGATCCTCGCGACGATCGGGCGGATCGGCGTGGGCGGGGCGACGGGCCACGTGGTTGAGTACGCGGGCCCGGCGATCCGGGCGCTCTCGATGGAGGGCCGGATGACGGTCTGCAACATGACGATCGAGGCGGGCGGGCGCGCGGGGATGGTCGCGCCGGACGAGACCACCTTCGCGTGGTTCACCGAGCGCGAGCGCCCCGGCTGTCCGCGCGGCGCGGAGCTCGACGCGCTGATCGAGTCCTGGCGCGCGCTGCCGACGGAGGAGGGCGCGAGCTTCGACACCGAGGTCGTGATCGACGCCTCCGCCATCTCCCCACAGGTCACCTGGGGGACGACCCCGGAGATGGTCGTCGAGGTCACCGGGAGGGTCCCCTCGCCGGACGATTTCGACAGTGCCCCCGAGCGCGAGTCGGTCGAACGGGCGCTGCACTACATGGACCTCCAGGCCGGGACGCCGATCGAGGAGATCGCGATCGACCGCGTCTTCATCGGCTCCTGCACGAACTCCCGCATCGGCGACCTGCGGGCGGCCGCCGAGGTGATCGCGGGCCGGAAGGTGGCGCCGAGCGTGAACGCGATGGTGGTCCCGGGCTCCCAGCAGGTGAAGGCCCAGGCCGAGGCGGAGGGCCTGGATCGGGTCTTCCGCGAGGCGGGCTTCGACTGGCGCGTGGCGGGCTGTTCGATGTGCCTGGGGATGAACCCCGACATCCTCGCCCCCGGGGAGCGCTGCGCCTCGACCTCCAACCGCAACTTCGAGGGCCGCCAGGGCCGGGGCGGGCGCACGCACCTCGTCTCCCCGCAGATGGCGGCCGCCGCGGCCATCGCAGGCCACTTCACCGATATAAGAAGCTGGAACTAAGGGGGGAATATGAAATCGATAGAGACGATCTCCGGCAAGGTCAGCCACCTCGACCGCTCGAACGTGGACACCGATCAGATCATGCCCAAGCAGTTTCTGAAGCGCGTTGAGCGCACGGGCTTCGGGGAGTTCCTCTTCTACGACTGGGCGAAGGAGCCCGGCTGGGATCTGCCCGCGAACCCCATCCTCGTGACCGGGGAGAACTTCGGCTGCGGCTCCTCGCGCGAGCACGCCCCGTGGGGCTTGCAGGACTACGGCTTCCAGGCGATCGTCGCGCCGAGCTTCGCGGACATCTTCTACGGGAACTGCACCAAGATCGGCCTCCTGCCGATCGTCTTGCCCGACGAGCACTGTCGCGCGCTCGCCGCGGCGGGGGAGGGCCAGGTGGACCTGCGCGCGCAGGAGGTCAGGTATTTGGATCCCGCCCACCCCGCCGGGGGCGAGGTCGTCACGGTGGGCTTCGAGATCGACCCCGAGACCCGCCGGCGGCTGCTCGCGGGCCTCGACGACATCGGGGTGACGCTCGGCGAGGAGGAGCGGATCGCGGCCTACGAGCATGGGCGTGAGCGCTCCGGGCCGGTGACGACGGCGCTCTGAGGGCGGCACTCGCTCGCGGGGCCGACGGCGAATCGCTAGCCTGCCGACCCGAATGGCATACCGCATCGTCACCCTCCCCGGCGACGGGATCGGGCCGGAGATCATGGCGCCCGCGCTCGAGCTCCTGGGCGAGCTGGGGGAGTTCGAGTTCGAGGAGCACCTCTTCGGGGGGGCCTCGATCGACGCGCACGGGACGGCGCTGACGGAGGAGACCCTCGCGGCGTGCCGGGGGGCGGACGCGGTGCTGCTGGCGGCGGTCGGGGGGCCTAAGTGGGACACCACCGACCCGAACGCGCCCCGGCCCGAGCGGGGGCTCCTTGGTCTGCGCAAGGGCCTCGGGCTCTACGCGAACCTCCGCCCGGTGAAGCCGCTGCCGGCGCTGTATGAGTCCTCGCCGCTGCGGCGCGAGCGGATCGAGGGGACGGACCTCCTGGTCGTCAGGGAGCTCACGGGGGGGATCTACTTCGGTGAGAAGACCCGCACGGAGACCTCGGCGTCGGACCTCTGCATCTACACGACCGAGGAGATCGAACGGATCGCACGCGTTGCGTTCGGGGCTGCGGAGAAGAAGGTCTCGAGTGTCGATAAGGCGAACGTGCTCGAGACCTCGCGGCTGTGGCGGGAGGTGGTGAGCGAGCTGCACGCGCGGGAGTTCCCACACATCCAGCTGGAGCACGTCCTCGTGGACAACGCCGCTATGCAGCTCATCTCCAACCCCAGCCACTTCGACGTGATCCTCACGGAGAACATGTTCGGAGACATCCTCAGCGACGAGGCCGCGATGCTGACGGGCTCGATCGGGATGCTCCCGAGCGCTTCGCTGAGCGGCGATGGGCCCGGCCTGTTCGAGCCGGTGCACGGCTCGGCGCCCGACATCGCGGGGCAGGGGATCGCGAACCCGTTGGCGATGTTCCTCTCGATGGCGATGATGCTTCATCACGGGCTCGGTTTGGAAAGGGAGGCGCTGGCTGTAGAATCGGCGGTCAGCCGCGCGCTCGCGGGCGGTCTGCGCACCCCGGACCTCGGAGGCGCGGACGGCACCGAGCGGGCGACGCGGGCGGTGATCGAGAACCTCTAAACAGGAGCAGGCAAAGTGGACCCAACGGACCTCATCTGGATGAACGGAGAATTCGTCGCCTGGGAGGACGCGAAGGTCCACGTGTTGACGCACGGGCTGCACTACGGGACGGGCGTCTTTGACTCGATGCGCTGCTACGAGACCGAGCGCGGCCCGGCGGTGTTCCGCAACGCGGAGCACATCGAGCGCCTGGTGCGCTCGGCGGAGCTCTACTACATGCCGGTGCCCTTCTCTGCGGAGGAGCTCCGCGCGGCGACGCTGGAGCTCGTGGCTCGGAACGGGCTGCGCTCGTGCTACATCCGCCCGATCGTCAACCGGGGCTACGGCCAGATGGGGCTGAACCCGCTGGAGGCGCCGGTGGACGTGGCGATCGCGTGCTGGGAGTGGGGGGCTTACCTCGGCGAGGAGGGCAAGAGCCACGGCGTGCGCGCGAAGGTGTCCTCCTGGCGGCGGATCAGCCCGGACTCGCTGATCCCGCACGCGAAGGCCTCGGGCCAGTATCTGAACAGCGTGCTCGCGAAGGTCGAGTCGCTGAAGGCGGGCTACGAGGAGGCGATCCTGCTCGACGACCACGGGCACGTGTGCGAGGGGACGGGCGAGAACCTCTACGTGGTGCGGGACGGGGAGATCGCGACGCCGGGCCAGCACAACTCGATCCTCGACGGGATCACGCGCAGCTCGATCATCGAGATCGCGCGGGACCTCGGGTACGAGATCGTGGCGCGGGACATCGCGCGCGCGGAGATGTACCTGGCGGACGAGGTGTTCATGTCGGGGACGGCGGCGGAGATCGTCCCGGTGCGGGAGATCGACGACCACCGGATCGGCGGCGGGGAGCCCGGGGAGATCACGCGCCTGCTGCAGAAGGCCTTCGACGACGCTGTCCACGGGCGCACGGAGCGCTACCACGAGTGGCTTGACTTCGTGGGGGACTCCGCGGCGGGGGCGGGCGCCCCGGCGGAAACGCCCGGCGTGCCGGCGGCGGCCCCGGGCGCCCCGAGCGCCGCGGGCTGATGTCCGCGGTGGAGCTCTACG
>DASZFE010000019.1:0-4411 GCA_035940155.1 Solirubrobacteraceae bacterium
ACCGTCCGCAGCTCGAGCTCGGCCTCCGCGCTCAGGTCACGCAGCCGCTGTGCAGAGACCTCCGCGACCGTCACCCGCTCTCCCTCCGCGCGCAACCGGGCCTGGATCTCCGCCTCCTGTGACGCGCACGCCCGCAGCTCGCCCGCGACCTCCTCGCCCGCCGCCCGGTCGCCCTCGAGCTCGGCCTGCAGCTCCGCGACCCTCCCACCGACGACCTCCTCGGCGACGGCGAGTGCCGCGAGGAGACGTTCCGCGACCGGCAGCAGCTCTTCGTCCGCCTTCCGGCGCGCACCGAGGCGCTCGACCCGTCGCGCACGCTCCGCCCGTTCGCGCTCCACGCGCTCTGCCTGGCGGCGCTCGGCCGCAAGCTCGCCCGCGATCTCCGCACGGCGCAGCGCCAGCGGACCCTGCTCGGGGGCCGCCCGGCGCTGCTCGATCAGCCACGCCGCCTGGCGCTCGTGCTCGGCCGCCTCGCCCCGCATCCGCGCGCTTTCGCGCAGCACCCGGTCGGCCTCCTCGTGCTCCTCCTGCGCGACCTGGACCTCCTCGGCCGCTCGCTCCGCCGCGGCCTTCGCCGCATACTCGGCCTGGGCCGCGACCTCCGCCGCGGCGATCAGTCGCTCACGCTCGTTGCGGCGCGCCAGCACACGCTCCGCGCCGCCCTCGATCACCTGTCGCACCTCCCCCGAGGCCCCGAACCAGACACGCCCCGAGCGCGTCACCGCGACGCCCGCGAAGTCCCTGGGGAGATCCTCAAGGCGCTCCACCACCCACGCATCCGCGAGCAGCCGCCCCGCGAGGGCGCCCACCTCGGGGGGTCCCTCCACGAGCTCCAGCAGGGTGCGCGCGCCCGGTGCGGGGGGAGAGGCCGGTGTGGGGGGAGAGAGCGGCGCGGAGGAGCCCGGCCCGTGGGGGGAGCCCGGCGCGGCGTCGCCCGCCAGCAGCGCCGCGCCGCCGTCAGGGCCGCTCCCATCCAGCACCGCCTCCGCCTCCGCCACGTCTCTCACGAGCACCGCGTCAAGGCGCGCCCCGAGGACCGCCGCCAGCGCCAGCTCGTAGCCCGGCTCCACCCGCAGCGCCTCGCTCAGCGCGCGCGGGGTCGAGCCCAGGTCGATGCCCGTGCCCGTCTCGGAGGAGCCGGGCGGTACGGAGCCGGCAGCGGTGGCGCCGGGCGAGGTGGTGGACCGTCCGGCGGCAGAAGTCGCCGGGCCGTGGGAGCGCAAGAACTGGTTCACCGCGGCGAGCTCCGCCCCCACGCGGGCCGCCTCGCGCCTTGAGCTCTCGACCTCCCGCTCCGCCGCCCGGAGCGCCTCGCGGGCCTCCTCCGCGCGGGCATCCGCGTGCTCCCGCGCCTCGCGTGCCGCCCCGAGGTCGTCCTCGAGCTCCGCCGAGCGCGCGCGCGCCAGCTCGAGCGAGGCCCGCAGATCCTCGAGCTCCCGCTCGAGCTCCCGCTCCCGCTCGAGCTCGAGCTCGGCGAGTCGGGCCTCCAGCTCCTCGATCCGACCCTCGCTCTGCTCGCGCGGCTCACCCCCCAGGCTCTCCTCGATCCGCGCGAGCCCCGCGAGCTCTTCGCCGACCCGGGCGATCCGCTGGGTCAGCGTCCTCGACATCGCGCCCACCTGCTCGCCGCGCAGCTGCAGGCGCTCCGCCGCCGAGCTCGCCCGGTAGGCCCGGCGGGTGAGCTCGTCGTGACGGGCCGCCCGCTCGGAGAGCGCCCGCTCGGCCGCCGTGCGGCGCTCGATCACCCCCTGCAGGGACGCTTCCACCTGTGCGCGCGCCTCCCGCGCGGCCCGAACCTGCTCCTCCGCCCCCGCGAGGTCCACACGCCGTGCGCGACACGCCTCCCGCGCAAGCTCCAACCGCGCCTGGAGCATCTGCCGTTCCAGGCGCTCGTGCAGCTCCGCCGCTTCGGCCTGACGCTTCAAGGGCCGCAGCCGCGTGCGCGCCTCCCCCTCCACGTCAAGCGCCCGGTCGAGGTTCTCCTGGGTCCGCTCGAGCTTCAGCTGTGCCCTCCGGCGGCGCTTGCGATGCTTGCCAAGGCCGGCCGCCTCCTCAATCAAAAGACGTCTGTCCCGGGGCTTGGAGGTCACGATCGCCTCCACCCGGCCCTGGGAGATGACCGAGTGGGTCTCTTTGCCCAGGCCCGTGTCCGAGAGCACCTCGATCACGTCCGCCAGGCGGCACCGCGCCCCGTTCAGGCGGTATTCCCCCTCCCCCGCCCGGTCCAGGCGGCGCAGGATCGAGATCTCGCTCAGCGGCAGCTCCACCGTCCCGTCGGAGTTGTCAAGGACGATCTCCACCTCCGCCGCGCCCCGCGGCTGCACCCCCCGTCCGCCCCCGAAGATCACGTCCTGCATCGACTGCCCCCGGACCGCCAAGGGCGACTGCTCCCCCATCGCCCACAGCACCGCGTCCGTCACGTTGGACTTCCCCGACCCGTTCGGGCCCACCACCACGCTCACCCCCGGCCCGAAGTCCAGGCGCGTCCGATCCGGGAAGGACTTGAAGCCCCTCAGCGTCAGCGACTTCAGGCGCACGCACGCACCCCCGAGAGCTCGACGGAGCCCGTGCGCAACCCCGGGCGTCCAGCCGCCACGCTCACGCCCTCCCCAGACGCTCGACCGCCTCGCGCGCCGCCTCCTGCTCGGCGTGCTTCTTGCTCCGCCCCCGCCCCCGGCCCACCGGACGGTCGCCCACGCTCGCCACCACCTCGAAGGTCCGGTCGTGCGGCGGCCCATCCTCGGCGCTCACCTCGTAGCGCACCACCTCCCCACGCTGGGCCAGAAGCTCCTGGAGCGCCGACTTGAAGTCCACCGGATGCTCCAGCGCCTCCTCGATCTCCGGTCTGAAGGCCTCCACCACCGCCCGCGCGGTGCGCTCGTAACCCGCGTGCAGGTAGCACGCGCCGATCACCGCCTCGATCACCGAGGCCAGCACGCGCTCGGTCACGAGCAGCGCGGTCGCGTTCTCCTCCACCCCCTCCGGCGCCGCCGCACACAGCCGCTCGGGCACCCCGAGGCGCTCGGCGACCGCCCGGCAGGACGGCCCCGAGACCGCCTGTGCGCGGATCTTCGTCAGGCGACCCGCGCCGAAGCTCTCGGCCTCCAGACGCGGATAGAGGTAGGTCGTGACCGCGAGCGCGAGCACGCTGTCCCCGAGGAACGCCAGGCGCGCGTAGGAGTCGCTGCGACGCTCGCTCCAGGAGGCGTGCGTGAAGACCTGACGAGCAAGCTCGCCCGGCAGCTCGTCGAGCAGGGAGGCCAGCAGATCCACCGCGCATCAGCCGCCGCCGTTGTGGGCAAGGACGAAGTCGACCGCCTGTCCCACGGTGAGGATCTCCGCGGCCTGCTCGTCGGAGATCCGCGCGCCGTAGGCGTCTTCGAGCTCCTGCACGAGCGTGTACAGGTCGAGCGAGTCGGCTTCGAGATCCTCCTTGAAACGCGTCTCCTCGGAGATCCGCGCGGGCTCGACGTCGAGCTCGTCGGAGAGGTGCGTCCGGATCAGGTCGAACACCTGCTCGCGGGTCACGACCTGCGGGGCGCCTGGAATCGAGAGCTGCTCATCGGTCCTCACGCAGGCTAGCGCCCGCCGCGGACATCGGCGCCTCGCGCAGCGCCCCCGCGCGCCCCAGCGCCGCGTGCGTGAGGCCCACGATGTCCCGCTCCGCCCCCCGTTGCGCCCGCAGGATCGCCCGCGCGAAACCCGCGCGCGTGAAGCGCCCGTGGGGCACCACGCCGAGGGCCCGCAGCCCGAGCAGGTACGCCCCCCCCTGCCCCTCCGGGTCGATCTCCTCGCGCAAGGCCCGCAGCGACGGGAGCAGCAGCGCCCCCCCGAGCCTCGCCCGCGTCGAGGATATCGCCGCCTCCCGGACCGCCCCGAGGATCCTCTGGGAGACCCCCTCGATCAGCTTCAGCGCCACGTTCCCCGTGAAGCCGTCGGTGACCACCACGTCCGCGATCCCCGTGAGCACGTCGCCCCCCTCCACGTTCCCCACGAACTCAAAGGCCCCGCTCGCGCCACTCGCGCGCGCCGTGAGCTCCGCATGGGCCTCCACCACCACCGGGCTCCCCCGCCCCGCCTCAGAGCCGCTCGCCAGCAGCCCCACCCGCGGGCGCTCGACCTCGAGGACGCTCTGCGCGAGCGCCGCCCCCATGAACCCGAACTGCACCAGGTGCTCCCGGCGCGCCCCCGCGTTCGCCCCCACGTCGATCAACGTCACCGGCGCCCCCGGCACCGGAAGGGGCAGCGCCAGCGCCGGGCGGTAGATCCCCCGTGCCCGCTTGATGTTGAAGAGCCCCGCCGCCAGCGCCGCGCCGGTGCCGCCCGCGCAGACGAGCGCCTGCGCGCGACCCTCGGCGACCGCGCGCGTTGCCTGCACGATCGAGGCCTCGGGAGTCGAGCGCGCCGCCCG
>DASZFE010000020.1:0-3275 GCA_035940155.1 Solirubrobacteraceae bacterium
TGCTCGCGCGGCCCGCGGCGATGGCGGCGCGCTTCGCCGAGCACCCCGAGGCGGTCGCCGAGACGGCGCGCTTGGCGCAGGAGGTCTCCTTCGACCTCTTCTCGGACCTCGGCTACCGCTACCCCGGGGCCGAGAGCGAGACAGCGGGCCGGACCCTCGCTGAGGTCTGCGGGGCGGCGTTCGCGGAGCGCTACCCGGAGGGCAACCCCGACCGCGGGGAGGCGAGGGGGCGCCTGGAGCACGAGCTCGGGGTGATCGAGGGGCTGGGGCTCTCGGGGTTCTTCCTCCTGCACCACGAGATCCTCGAGCTCGCCCGCGAGGTCGCCGCGGAGGTCCGCGGCCCGGACGCCGTACGGGGCCTGCTCCCGCCTGGCCGGGGGCGGGGCTCCTCGGTGGCCTCGATCGTGTGCTATCTGACGGGCCTCTCGCACATCGACCCGGTCGCGCGGGAGCTCGCGATCGGGCGCTTCCTGCACGAGGAGATCCGCTCCCTCCCTGACATCGACCTGGATTTCCCGCGGGAGATTCGCGAACGGCTGATCCCGAGGGTCCACGAGCGCTACGGCCGGGAGCGCTCGGCGCTCGTCGCGGCCTTCCCGACCTTCCGCGCGCGGGGGGCGATCCGGGAGCTCGGGAAGGTCCTCGGGCTGCCTCCGGGGGAGATCGAGCGCGTCGCGCGCGCCGCGGACGGCTGGGGCGGCCCGGGGAGCGTCGCGGCGGGCGTCGCGGAGGTCCTCGGCGAGGAGCGCGCCCGCTCGGGCCGCTGGGCCTGGCTGGGGCGCCTGGCCGAGGAGGCCCACGGGCTCCCGCGTCACCTCTCCCAGCACTCCGGGGGGATGATCGTGGCGACACGGCCCCTGATCGACTGCTGCCCGGTCGTCCCCGCGGCGATGGCGGGACGGAAGATCGTGCAGTGGGACAAGGACTCCTGCGCGGACGCGGGCCTGTTGAAGATAGACCTGCTCGGCCTGGGGATGCTCTCGGCGGTGGAGCGCTGCGTGGAGCTGATCGCGCGCCACACCGGGGAGCGGATCGACCTGAGCCGCATACCATGCGAAGACCCGGCGACCTTCCGGTGCATCCAGAGCGCAGAGACGACGGGCGTCTTTCAGATCGAGAGTCGCGCACAGATGGGCTCGCTGCGCCGGACCCGCCCGGAGAACCTCGAGGACCTCACGATCCAGGTCGCCCTCGTCCGCCCCGGGCCGATCGTCGGCGGAGCCGTGAATCCCTACATCGAGCGTCGCGCCCGCCTCCGTGCGGACCCCGCCTATGAGATCCCCTACGAGCACGATTCCCTGCGCGAGCCCCTGCGGTGCACGCTCGGGACGATCATCTTCCAGGACCAGGTCATCGAGGTCGCCCGCGCCTTCGCCGGGTTCACCGTCTCCGCCGCGGAGAGCCTGCGGCGGGCGATGAGCCGCAAGCGCTCCCGGGAGGCCATCGAGCGCCACCACCGCGAGTTCGTCCAGGGCGCCCTGCGCACCCACTCAGACGTCGATGTGGCCTGCGCGGAGCGGGTCTGGGAGATGGTCGCCGGCTTCGCGGGCTTCGGCTTCCCCAAGGCCCACGGCGCGGCCTTCGGCCTCCTGGCCTACCAGTCCACCTGGCTGCGCGTCCACCACCCCGCGGCCTTCCTCTGCGCGCTCCTGGACGAGCAGCCCATGGGCTTCTACGCCCCCGACAGCCTCATCCACGAGGCCCAGCGCCGCGGGGTGGTCGTCCTCGCTCCCGACGTCAACGAGAGCCGCGCCGAGTGCACGATCGCCCCCGGCGGGGAGATCCGCCTTGGCCTCGGCTACGTCAAGGGCGTCCACCGCGAGGACGTCGCTCAGCTGGTCGACTCCCGCGAGCGCCACGGCCCCTACCGCGACCTCCCCGACCTCGCCGCCCGCTCCGGCGTCAGCCGGGTCATCCTCGAACGCCTCGCCTGGTCGGGGGCCTGCGATGGGCTCGTCGAGGGACCGTCTGTCGAGGAGAGGCCTGACCGTGGCGCGCCCGTCGAGGACGAGTCCACCCGCCGCGAGGGATCGGGTACACGGTCGGGGCTCGCCGCGCGCGCCCGCCGCCGGGCCCTCTGGGAGCTCGGGATCGCAAAGCCCGCCCACCCCACCGGCGGGGAGGGCCTCCAGCTCGCCCTCGAGCTCGAGTCGGGTCCCGCGCCCGCCCTGCGGGAGCTCGGGGAGTGGGAGCGGACGATCGTCGACTACGCCACCACGGGGGTCTCGATCGAGAACCACCCCCTCGCCCTCCTGCGCGCGCGCCTGGACACCGAAGGGGTCCTCTCCTCCGCCGACCTCGAGCGCGCCCCCCACGGGGCGAACATCGTGATCGCGGGGCTCGTGATCGCCCGTCAGCGCCCCTCCACCGCGGGGGGCGTGACGTTCCTGCTCCTCGAGGACGAGTCCGGGACGGTCAACCTGATCGTCCCCCCGAGCCTCTACGAGCGCAGCCGTCTGGTGGTTCGCACCGAGCCCCTCGTCCTTGCCGCCGGCCGCCTTGAGCGCCACCCAAGCGGCGGGGGCGCGATCAACGTCCTCGTGCGCCGCATCCAGGCGCTTCCGGTTGTCGAGGGGGTCGCGGAGGGGGCGGCCGGGAAAGTCACACCCCTTCCCGAGATGCGCGCGGTGGCCCCGCCCGTGCAGAGCTTCGCGCAGGGGCGGCGGCGGTAGTTGACCACAGACCCCACCAAGTTATGCTGTTGAAAGCATATGCGTTATGAGATATAGTGCTCCGGTGTGGGACGTCGAGGTCACGGATCAATTCGAGCAGTGGTGGGACACGCTAAGCGTCGAGGATCAGCAGGCGATCGACGCCGCGGTGGGTCTGCTGGAGCAGCGTGGCCCGGGCCTCGGGCGGCCGCTGGTCGACAGCGTGAAGGGCTCGCGCCACGCGAACATGAAGGAGCTGCGCGCGGGCACGATCCGTGTGCTGTTCGCATTCGACCCGAAGCGCACCGCGCTCCTGTTGATCGGTGGCGACAAGCGCGACCGATGGCAGGAGTTCTACACGCGGATGATCCCGCTCGCCGACGACCTCTTCGACGAGCACCTCAGAGAGCTTGAGAGCGAAGGAGGACCCTAGATGGCCACCAAGACCAAGAAATTCAACGAGCTGCGCGAGCGTGCGCGTGGCCACGACTCCGGCTGGGACGCCAATGTCGCGGAGCGTCGGCGTGCGATGCAGGACGCGCTTGCCTTGGCGGACCTGCGCCAGGCTCGGCACGTCACCCAGGTCCAGCTCGCCGAGGAGCTCGGGATCTCTCAGGGGAACGT
>DASZFE010000021.1:0-2511 GCA_035940155.1 Solirubrobacteraceae bacterium
GAGAGTCCTTCGATGCTGCGGATGGTCGGCGCGGTCGCGATCGGGGTGGCGCTCGTGATCCTCGTCTTCTTCGCCGCGGGCTACGGGTTCGGACGTCTGTTCCTGTAAGGTCGGCCTGCTCTGAGCGCCTGGACGAGCGTCGCAAGATTCGCTGCAGCGCCGCCAAACAACCGCGGGGCGCTGCTACGGTTTATTGCATGACCAAGACCGAGCTTTACGAGCTGGTCGATGCTCTGCCCGAGGAGTCCTTGCCCGCGGCTGCGATCCTGCTTCGTCGCGCTCAGGACCCGGTCGTCGCGAAGCTCGACGCGGCGCCATATGACGATGAGGAGCTGAGCGAGGAGGATCTGCGGGTGGTTCGCGAAGCTCGAACCGAACCGGGGATCGCCTGGTCTGAGGCCGAGGCGGAGTTGAACGCTGGCTGATCCGGGCGCATGGCGGATCGAGATTCGCCCGGTCGCCATGAAGTCCCTGCGTCGGCTCGGTCGCCGGGACCGGGAGCGAATCAACGCGGCGATCGGCGCGCTGCCCGAGGGAGACGTCAAGCTGCTGCGGGGTCCCGAGCGCCTCTGGCGGCTGCGCGTGGGCGAGTGGCGAGTGATCTTCGACCGTAGAGACCCCGAACGCGTGATCGACGTTCTCGCCGTCAGGCCGCGGGGCCGCGCCTACCGCCGGTAGCTATTGCCGATGCACCCTCTAAACTCATCCCGTCCGCGCGCCGCGTGGGCAACCCTTCCGTGCTCATGCTCGCGTACTTCGGAATCGAAAGCAGCGGCCTCAGCCTCGCGATCGACCTGCTGCTCGTCTTCCTCGTCGTTCTCTACCTCTCGCTGATCTACTGGACCTACGCCGACGCACGCCGACGGATCGTGGACCCGATGCTCGTCGGCTGCGCGACGGTCGCGGCGCTGTTCCCGTTCGTGGGGACGATCGTCTACATGATCCTGCGGCCACCGGAGTACCTCGAGGACGTGCGCGAGCGCGAGCTCGACATGCAGGCCGCGGAAGCGCGCCTGCACGAGCTCGACCACGGCCTCTGCCCCCACTGCGACTACCGCGTCGAGCGGGACTTCCTCTGCTGCCCGAGCTGCATGCGCAAGCTCAAGGACCGCTGCCCGAGCTGCTCGCGCCCGCTGGACCGCGCGTGGACGGTCTGCCCGTACTGCGAAGCGGAGGTCCCCGGAGCGACAGGCTCCGCGCGCTCGCGCCGGCGGAGGGTGAAGCCTGAGAGCGAGGGGCCGGCCCGTCCGGCGCGGGCGTCCCGCCCCCGCCCGGCTCCGGCTGCGCCGGAGATCTCCGCCGAGTAGGGTACGCGCCGTGGAACGGACCCTGATCCTCGTCAAGCCCGACGCGTTCGCGCGTTCGCTGACGGGCGAGATCGTCGCGCGCTTCGAGCGCAAGGGCCTGCGGCTGCTCGCGCTGCGGCACATGACGCTCGAGCGGGAGCTCGCCGAGCGCCACTACGCCGAGCACGCCGAGCGGCCCTTCTTCGGGGAGCTCGTCGACTTCATCACCTCGGGTCCGCTGGTGGCGATGGTCCTCGAGGGCGAGGAGGCCGTGAAGGCCGCGCGGCAGGTGATCGGGGCGACGAACCCGCTCGAGGCCGCCCCGGGCTCGATCCGCGGGGACTTCGCGATCAAGACGGGCGAGAACATGGTGCACGGCTCGGACTCCCCGGGGTCGGCCGCGCGCGAGATCGGGCTCTTCTTCCCGGACCTCTGAGCAGTGGCCCGCACCCACCAATGGGGATCGGCCCGGACCCGACACCGAGGATCGACTCCCCTCCGCTGATCCTCGCCTCGGGCTCGCCGCAGCGGCGCGCGATCCTCGCGGGGCTCGGGGTGAGCTTCACGGTCTGCCCCTCGGGGGCGGCTGAGATCGAGTCGGGGGACCCGCGCAAGGTCGCCCTGGAGAACGCGCTGCGCAAGGCGCGCGCGGCGCGTGAGGCGCGCGCGGCGGAGCTGCCCGCCGGGACGGTCCTCGCGGAGGCGGTCCTGGGCGTGGACACGCTCGTGACCCTGGATGGGGTGATCTACGGGAAGCCCGCGGACGAGGCGGAGGCCCGGGCGACGCTGCGCGCGCTGTGCGGATCGACGCACGAGGTGATCAGCGGCCTTGCGCTGTTGCTCCCGGGCGGGGTGGAGCGCACGGGCCTCGAGAGCACGCGGGTGAGCTTCCACGAGCTCTCCGAGGAGGAGCTCGAGGCGGTCCTCGCGCACGGGGAGTGGCGGGATCGCTCGGGCGGGTACGCGATCCAGGGCGCGAGCGGGAGGGTCCTCGCGCGGGAGGTCGAGGGGGACTGGGAGAACGTCGTGGGCCTGCCGGTCGCCGCGCTGAGGGCGCTATACCCGGAGCTCTTCGGAGCGGGCGCGGAGGACTCGGCACGGGAAATCGGGTGACCGCGGGACGACTGCAAATACGCTCCCAGCCCTGTAATCGGAGATTGGGCGTTCGCTACACTGCGCCGCGGGCCTTACCTGGCTGCCTCACGCGGACGTGGATCGAGACCGA
>DASZFE010000022.1:0-8639 GCA_035940155.1 Solirubrobacteraceae bacterium
ACCTGACCTTCATCGCCCGCCTCATGCGCGACCTGCGCGAGGCCGTCCTTCGGGGGCGCCTGGGAGAGGTCGCCGCCGCGCTGCGCGCGGGCGCGGCGCCGGGGGGGTTTTCGCCGGGGGACCCCGCGTCAGGACATCGGACGCCGCGGGAGCCCGCGTCGGGATCGTGACCCGCGCTCCCTACTGCGTGTTGTTCGCGACGAGTTCCCGGAGCGCTGTGGCGGACTGCTGGAGGTCTTTGTAGATGACGTTGCGGATTTCGATCTTCGTGGGCGGGGCTGCGGTGAGGAGGACGATCACGGCGATCGCCCCGGCGACGGCGAGGAGGGCGAGGAGGGCCATCAGGATTCGGCTCGCGTCCGAGCGTGGGCGGGGCGCGGCCGAGGTGAGCGGCTGGGCGACGCGCGGGGCGGGCCCGGAACGGGGGCGGCGCGGGGTGACGGTCGTGGGCGCGGGGGACGGTCCCCGTCCACGGGGGGTCGTCGAAAGAAGACTCGTGGCCTGCGTGGCGGGCGCTCCGCGCCTTGAGCCGCGGGGCTCGGCGGGCGCGAGGCCGCCGAGGGCGTCGCCAAGCGCGCGGCCCATCTCGCGGGCGCTCTGGAAGCGCTCGTCGGGGTCGAGGGCGAGGGAGATGGCGACGGCGTCGGCGAGCTCGGGCCCGACGGCGGCGACGAGGGTGTCGAGCGTGGGGGGCTCCTCGCGCTGCTGCTTGAGGGCGAGCTCGGTCAGGGAGGTCGCCTCGTAGGGGAGGCGGCCGGAGATGAGCTGGTAGGTGACGACGCCGAGCGCGTAGAGGTCGGCGCGGGGGCCGGCCTCCTCGCCGCGGGCCTGCTCGGGGGCGAGGTAGGCGGCGGTGCCGAGGACGGAGCCGACCTGGGTGATGCTCGACTGCTCGGTGGCCTTGGCGATCCCGAAGTCCGCGAGCTTGACCTCGCCCTCGCGCGAGCGCAGGAGGTTCCCGGGCTTGACGTCGCGGTGGACGACGCCGTGGCGGTGTGCGTACTGGAGCCCCTCGCATGCCTGCTCGATGATCGCGACGGCCTCCTCGACCTCGACCCAACCGTCTTCGCGGAGAATCTCCGCGCAGGACTGCCCCTCGATGTACTCCATCACGATGAAGTGCTGGCCGGTGCGCTCGTCCAGGCCGGAGTCGAAGATCTGGACGATGTTCGGGTGCACGAGGCGCGCGGCGGCCTGGGCCTCGCGCTGGAAGCGGGAGACGAAGGTGGGGTCGTCGGCGAGGTGCTCGGCGAGGAGCTTGACGGCGACGCGGCGCTCGAGGCGGATGTCGAGGGCGAGGTGCACGGTGGACATTCCGCCGCTGCCCAGGCGGCCCTCCAGGCGGTAGCGCCCGCCGATGTCCGCGTCGCTCACTGTCCGCCCCCGTGGGCGCCGCCTTCACCGGCGCTCCCGCCGCCGTCGCCCGGGGCCGCACCGCCGCCGCCGCCGCCGGCCCCCTGAGCTCCCGCTCCGGGCGCGGGCGTGCCGCCTCCGGCGCCCCCGGTGCCCGTGGTGGGCGCGCTCGTCGTGGAGGTGCCGGTTTCGGTGGCGGTGCTGGAGGTCGTGGGTGTGCCGGTGGTGCTCGTGGTCGTGCTCGTGGTGGTCGGGGTGCTCGTGCCCGTCTGGGTGCTCGTCTGGGTGCTCGTGGTGCTCGTGGTCTGGGTGCCGACGGTTTCGGTGCTCCCGGACGTGGACTGCGCGCACTGGGCGAGTGAGATCGCGCGGAGGTTTTCGATCCCCTTCTTTAGCGTTTCGCGCAGGCCGTGGTCGACGGAGGGGGGGAGGAGGAGGAAGTGGCGTTCGGTGCTCCTGATCGCGGCTTCGGTTTCGCCGCACTGCCCGTTGCCCGACTGGGCGGCCTGCTCGACGGCTTCGAAGTCACGTTGGAGGGGCCCGGCGCTCGCGGCGGGGATCAGCCCGGCGCCGGAGCTCCCGCAGGAGACGAGCAGGGCGGCGGCGAGGCCGAGGGGGGCGGCTGTGAGCGGGCGGATCGCGCTTTTCATCTTCACTGACCGTACTCCAGACGCTCGGCGAGCGATTCCGGGAGGCGGGCCGCCCGGATCGCTCCGGCGGCGCCGGCGATGTCGTACTTGACTCGATGGTAGGAGGCGCGCCAGTCGTCAAGGTCGAGGAGCAGCCAGGCGGCGCGCGGATCGCCGTCCCGGGGCTGCCCGACGCTGCCGGGGTTCAAGAGCCACTGCCCCTCGGAGAGGTCGATCTCGGCCCCCTCCCGCCGGGGTTCGCCGGTGGTGAGCTCGCCCTCGCGCCGCTCGAAGGAGAGGGCGACGTGGGAGTGGCCGATCAGGGAGACGCGGCCGCTCTGGGCGTCGATGCAGAGCTCGGCGAGGAGGGCGGAGAGGACGTACTCCCAGACGGGGTCGCGGGGACTGCCGTGGTAGAGGCCGACGGGGCCCTCCTCCCCGGAGGGTCGGAGCTCGGCGAGGAAGGCGACGTTCTCGGGGCGCATGACCTCCCCGGTCCACTTCGCCGCGAGGCTCGCGCCGCGGGAGAAGTCCTCGAGGGGGAGCTCGCCGGTGATCGCGAGGTCGTGGTTGCCGGCGAGGCAGACGGCGGCGTGCTCGCGGAGGAGCTCGACGCAGAAGTCGGGGTCGGCGCCGTAGCCGACGAGGTCGCCCAGGCACCAGAGCTCCTCGGCCTCGCTCGCGGCGATGGCGTCGAGGACGGCTTCGAGGGCCTGGCGGTTTGAGTGGATGTCGGAGATGACCGCGACCTTCATGGTCCTCCCGCGGGGTTGCGTGGCTGCCCGGGGGCCCCGGCGCCGGTGCGCCTAGCTCGGCTCGTCGCTCGGGGTCGAGCCGCCCCACTCGGGGAGGTTCTTGATCCCCTCGCGGGTGAGCCACTTGGAGTAGTTGTCCTCCATGGCGTCGATGAGCTCGCGCATGAAGCGCGGGGCGATGTTCACGCGGGTGACGACGACGCCGGGGACCTCTTCGCTCTCGACCTCGTGGTCGACGCGGGCGAAGGTGATCGTGAACTCGTAGTCGGAGTGGCTGACGTTGGCGAAGTTCGCGTAGACGCCCCCCATGATCTCGGGGGAGAGGTGGATGTTGATGTGGCGCTCGGGACCGCGCTCGTCGTCGTGCACACCGCTAGTATCGCAACCCGTGCAGATGACGGTCCTCGGCGAGGGTCGGCTGCGGCCGCCGTACGAGGACGACGTGGCCCACTACGCGAGGCTCCTCTCGCGCTACGTGCGCCTGGAGCTCGTCGAAGCTCGCACCCCGGAGGCGCTCGTGCGGCGGGTTCCGGAGGGGGCGTTCGTCTCGCTGCTCGCGGCGGAGGGGACGGGCTACGACAGCCTTGCCTTCAGCGCCTTCCTGGAGGAGCGCCGCCGGGCGGGGGAGGGGGTGGCGTTCGTGATCGGGGGCCCCTTCGGGGCGCCGGAGCTCGAGCGCGTAGACCACCGGCTCTCCCTGGGCCCGATGACCCTGCCCCACCAGCTCGCGCGGGTGGTTCTGCTCGAGCAGCTGTACCGGGCGCATAAGATCCTCGCGGGCGAGCCCTACCACTACTGAGATGGAGTGAGGTGTCGACAGAGGCGGATATCGCCCGGGAGCTCGGGGCGCGGGTGGCGGGGGCGGCGGCGCGGGCGCTCGACCTCCAGATCACGGTCGAGCAGGCGGTGATCCGGGAGGCGGCGCGGGAGCACGGGTGCGACTACCAGAGCAACGCGGCGATGGCCTTGGCGAAGCGCCTCGGACGGTCCTCGCGGGAGGTGGCGAGCGAGCTGGTGGAGGCCCTTGAGATCGAGGATCTCTGCGAGCCCCCGGAGGTGGCGGGTCCGGGGTTCATCAACCTGCGCCTGCGCAGGGAGTGGCTTGCCGAGCGCCTCGCGCAGATCGGGCGCGATCCTCGCCTCGGGGTCCCCGCCGCCGAGACGCCGAGGCGGGTCGTGGTGGACTACAGCGCGCCGAACGTCGCCAAGGAGATGCACGTGGGTCATCTGCGCAGCACCATCATCGGCGACGCCGCAATACGTGTGTTGCGCTTTTGCGGGCACACGGTCATCGCGCGCAATCACATCGGCGACTGGGGGACGCCCTTCGGGATGCTGATCGAGGAGATGCTCGAGGAGGGCTGGCGCGGACCCGCGGGCGGTGTGCGGGCCGAGCGCGGCGACGAGCGTTCGATCTCTGATCTCAACGCCTTCTACAAGGCGGCCCGGGAGCGGTTCGACGGCGACCCGGCCTTCGCCGAGCGGGCGCGCGCGCGGGTGGTGGCCCTCCAGGGCGGGGACCCGGAGACGCTGGGGCTCTGGCGGGAGCTCGTCGCGGAGTCCGAAGCGCACTTCGAGGAGGTCTACGAGCTCCTCGGGGTCCTCCTGCGCGCCGAGGACGTCGTCGGGGAGAGCGCCTACGACGAGCAGCTCCCGGAGGTCGTGCGGGAGCTCGGCAAGATGGGTCTCGCGGTGGAGAGCGATGGGGCGCTGTGCGTGTTCCCGGAGGGCTTCACCGGCCGTGACGGCGAGCCGCTGCCGTTGATCGTGCGCAAGCGCGACGGGGGCTACACCTACGACACCACCGATCTCGCCGCGATCCGCGAGCGCGTCGGCGAGCTCGGCGCGAGCGAGCTCCTCTATGTGG
Organism: Solirubrobacteraceae bacterium; assembly: GCA_035940155.1. Classification (GTDB taxonomy): domain Bacteria; phylum Actinomycetota; class Thermoleophilia; order Solirubrobacterales; family Solirubrobacteraceae; genus Palsa-744. The sequence continues at coordinate 4,605 of DASZFE010000022.1, forward strand.
TCGGGGCGCCGCAGCGGCTGCACTTCGAGATGGTCTTCGCGGTGGCGCGCGAAGCGGGGTGGCTCGGCGAGGGCGTGAGCGCGCGCCACATCGCCTTCGGCTCGGTCCTCGGGGAGGACGGGAAGGCGCTCCGCACCCGCGAGGGGGAGCCGGTGCGACTGATCGACCTCCTCCAGGAGGCCCGGGCGCGAGCGGCGGAGGTCTTGGCGGAGCGGACGGGCGAGGCGGATTTGGGAGAGAGCGCGCCCGACGACGCCCTCGCGCGTTCGATCGGGATCGGGGCGGTGAAGTACGCGGACCTGTCGGGGGACCGGGAGAAGGACTACGTGTTCTCCTTCGAGCGGATGCTGGCGCTGGAGGGGAACACCTCGGTGTACCTGCAGTACGCGAACGCGCGCGCGCTGTCGGTGCTGCGCCGCGCGGGCGAGGCGGGGACGGGCTCCTTCGTCCTGCGCGAGGAGGCCGAGCACGAGCTCGCGGTGGCGCTCCTGCGGCTCCCGGCGGCGATCGAGGCGGTGCTGGCGGACTACAAGCCCCACCGCCTCTGCGCCTACCTGCACGGGCTCGCGGTGGCGTTCTCGGGCTTCTACGAGGCCTGCCCGATCCTCGGGGCGAAGGACCCGGCGCTGCGGGCGTCGCGGCTGGGGCTGTGCGAACTGACCTCGGGGGTGCTCACGCTGGGGCTTGGTCTCCTCGGGATCGACGCGCCCGCGCGTCTGGCGGGACCGCCGGGGCGAACCGACTGAGACCGCTTCACGCCGCGGCTCTCGACTCGACCTCGATCGAGTCCGTGGCGACGATCCTGGCCAGAGCGGTCGCGGTGGCCCGTTCGCTGGTCCCGCCGACCCGGGCGATCCCGGCGTCGTTCGGGGTGAGGACGACCACGGGCGCGAGGTGCGTCTCGAGCATCTGCGCGATATCCCAGGCCTCGTCGTACACGACGAATCCGGCCCGGTCACCCGGCGTGGTGCTCCATGCGAGCAGCATCAGCGCCTCGGGCGTGGTCTGGATCCGTTCGGTGGAGTGCAGGACGCCCTCCTGCATGATCGCGACGTCACAGTAATTGCGGTGGATGGCGAGTCCTATCGTTCTCATTGATCTTCACCCGACTCTCCTGGTGTGGTTTTCTTTTATTTGATCTTCGTTTAACCCCCATATGACCGGACGTCGGTCGGATGGATGGGGCACACCTGAGAGAGGTGAGGGCGCCGGGGATGACGCGGGCTAAACGTATGATCGACCCGCCGGTGGGCGGGTGCGTGGGTGGGGCGCCTGCTGTGGCGGCGGGGTGCGGCTAGCCGACGGTCGGCGTTTCGCCGCCGGGGAGTTCGCCGGCCGGGGTCGTGCCCGGGGGTTCGCCGCCGGGGGTCGGGGCTTCCGAGCCGGAGGGGGGCGCTTCGCTGTGTGGTTCGGCCGCGGGTTCGCCGCCGGCGCCCGTGGGTTCTCCGCCGGGGCTTGTGCCGGTCGATTCGCCGGTGCCGGCCGGTGCTTCGCCGCTCGTGGTGGAGCTCGATCCTTCACCGCCGGTTCCGCCGGCGGGCGGTTCGGCGGGTGGGGCGGCGCTCGTGGATTCGCCGCCTGGGCTCGTGCCTTCACTGCCGGCGCCCGTGGCGGGAGGTTCGCTCTGGGGGACGCTGCTCGCTTTCGCTTCGGGACCGGGGGCGCCGGGCGCTTCGGCGCTCGGCGTTGAGGGGCCGGGCGGGGTGGCTTCGGCGGCGGGAGGGCCTTCCTCGGCAGGAGGAGTTTCCCTCACGGGGGCGCCTTCTACGGCGGAGGTGGGGGGAGGCGGAGCCGCGGGGGCCGGCACGTTGGTGAGGGGCGCGCCGGTCTGCCCTGGGGTGGGTGGAGTGGGGGCTTGCGCGGGGTTGGCGCTGGGCATGGGCACGGGCGCGAGGGGGACGGAGAGGGGTGAGGAGGGCAGTTTGGGGCCGAGGAGGAGGGCGTTCGCGGGGGCGCCTTCGCGGGCTCGATGGAGGGCCACGGGGGCGGTGTGGGCCACGTGGGGCGCGGGCGGGGCGTGTCGGACGACGAGGGGCGCGGCGGCGAGGAGGCCGGCGGCGAGGATGACGCCGGCGCTCTTGGCGATGACTCCGGCGCCGGCACCGGCGCCGGCGGCGAGGCCGGCGGGGGCGGCCTCGGGGTCGCGGACCCAGTTCCAGGGGCTCTGGGTGCGACGGGCGAGCCAGCCCAGGAGGGGCAGCGGGGTGATGGCGGGGACGGCGGCGCGGAGGGTCGAGCGGGCTCGGCGGACGAGCTGGATGGCGCCCCAGTCGGTGGTGCCGAGGGCACCGGCGACATCGGCGGCGGAGTGGTCCTCGAGGGCCATCATGACGAGGGCCTGGCGCTGGCGGGCGGGGAGGGCGGCGATCCCGTCGAGGGTGGCGCGGAATTTGACCTCGCGCTCGAGGATGGAGAGTGGGTTGTCGTCGCGGTCGAGGGATTCGGGGAGCTTCTCGTGGCGGTAGCCGGAGCGGTGGACGATGCTCAGGCCGGCGTTGCGGGCGACGCGGTAGAGCCAGGGGCGGACGTTGCGGATCTCCCCGCCGTCCTCGAGGGCGGTCCAGAGGGCGAGGAAGGCCTGCTGGGTGGCGTCCTCGGCGAGGCTCGCGGGGAGGGTGCGGGCACAGTGGCGACGGAGGGCGCTCTGGTAGCGGCGGACGAGGGCCTCGAAGGCGCCGACCTCTCCCTCACGCGCGAGCTCGAGGAGGCGAGCGTCGCTCTGTGAGTCGAGAACCGCTATCGGGATATGAGCGCAGGTGACGCTCATGGCAAGATCCTTCTCTTCGGCGTGGGGGATGAAATCGATCACTTAGAGCAGCGACATCTGTCGCGGATAACTGGAGGGTTGCCGCGGGCCCATCGACGCATGGACGCCGAGCTCCGGGCGCTCTCGGAGGAGATCGTCGCCTGTCGGCGGTGTGAGCGGCTGGTGGAGTGGCGCGAGCGGATCGCGCGGGAGCCGCGTGCGGCCTTCGCCACAGAGCGCTACGCGGCGCACCCGGTCCCGGGCTTCGGGGACCCTGCGGCGAGGGTGCTGGTGCTGGGGCTGGCCCCGGCGGCGCACGGGGGGAACCGGACGGGGCGGATCTTCACGGGGGACCGCTCGGGGGACTTCCTCTTCGCGGCGCTCTGGCGGACGGGCTTCGCAAACCAGCCGACCTCGACGGGCCTGGAGGACGGGCTGCGCCTGCGCGGGGCGTGGGTGACGGCCGCGGTGCGCTGCGCGCCCCCGGGGAACCGCCCGCTGCCGTCAGAGCGGGATGAGTGCCTGCCGTGGACCGTGCGCGAGCTGGGGCTCCTGCCGGAGGTCCGGGTGATCCTCTGCCTGGGGGCCTTCGCGTGGGACGCGGCGCTGCGGCTGCTCGCGGACCATGCCCCGCCCGCCGCCCTCCCGCGCCCCCGCCCGCGCTTCGGTCACGCCGCGGAGTACGTCCACGCCGCCGAGCACCCGGGCGATCCCTTCACGCTCGTGGGCTGCTTTCACCCGAGCCAGCAGAACACGTTCACGGGGAGGTTGACCGAGCCGATGATCGACTCGGTGCTCGGGCGGGTTCGGGAGCTCGCGGGACAACGGTAGCTCCTGAACTTGAATTAATCATCGAGTCCTATTTATTCAATAAAACTCCCAACTATTGACTTTTAGTAGGGGTGCTGGGATGATCTTCGGATGACGGTATCGGGGGGTTTCGATGGAGCGTGTCCGCCGGCCTTGCGGGTCTTCTCCGTGGCCGGCGGTCGTAGGCGCCTTGCTGGAGCCATCGATCCGTCTGCGCTCGTTCAGCGGCTTGCTGACGGCGCGAGGAGGCCGTGGGCATCCTCGTTGGAGGTTCGCCTACGACCAGCGATCCAACAAGGAGATGAGATAAATGACGGGTAGATTGAGGTTGTTCGTACCGGTGTTGCTTGCCGTGTTGATCGGAGTTGGTGCGTTCATGTCTTCGACAGCGTGGGGAGCCGAAACGGAAGACCCGTTCTGGAAGGTCGCGGGGAGCCGGCTGGAATCGGGGACCAAGAAAGCGTCGATCAAAAACGCCG
>DASZFE010000023.1:0-3692 GCA_035940155.1 Solirubrobacteraceae bacterium
CCCCCTCGTGCGGCGCCTCGCCATCGTCTCCGGCGCCGGCGTCGACTTCCTCGGCGAGGCCCTCCAGGCCGGGGTCGACGCCTTCCTCACCGGCGAGCCCGCCGAGCGCGTCATGGCCCAGGCCCGCGAGGCCCACGTCCACTTCATCGCCGCCGGCCATTACGCCACCGAGACCCTCGGCGTCCAGAGCCTCGGCGAGCACCTCGCCGAGCGCTTCGGCCTGCGCCACCTCTTCATCGACGTCCCCAACCCCGTCTGAGCCCCTCAAGGCTCCGGGGGCGTGGGGAGGCCCGGGGGAGGCCCCGAAGCCCCGGAGCGCTCCCCGGCGGGCCCCGCAAGCCCCACCGCCCCGCGCGCGGGTCCGGCCTCAGACGGTTCCGCGCATCATGCGGAAAGGATCACTTGCGATCCGCCGCCCGTCGCGGTATACAAGAAGACACGAGTTGGACACACACCCCCGACGGAAGGGAGACCCCGATGGCCAATCACCTCACCCCCACCGAGCTCGCTCGGGAGGCCGGGCTCGGACGCAGGGAAGTTCTCTCCAAGTGCATCGAGCTCGGCGTCCCCGTCTTCCAGGGCCGGATCGACAAGAGCCTCTTCCTCACGAGCGTCCACCACGCCGCCGAGGAGCACCAGACCGTCGCGATGAAGACCTGAGCGCGCTCGAGCGCCAGCCGAGCGCGCTCGAACCGCGCCCCCGCCGACGGTATCCGTTCCGGCCGAGGCGCTGAGCCCATATCCTTTCATGGAGACGTACCCGGAGCCTGCGGACCGGGTCCCCAGAGCCGTCCCACCGAGGAGGAGTAGATGGAGGTCAGCGCCGCACCGACAACGAGCTCGCAGACGATCGCGGACCTCGTCCCGCGCGCCGCCCGTGAGCACGCCGACACCGTCGCCGTCCGCTTCAAGCGCCAAGGCGCCTGGCACGACGTAACCTACGCCGAGCTCGGCCAGATCGTCGACGAGATCGCCCTCGGCCTGATCGACCTCGGCGTGGAGAGCGGCGAGCGCCTCTGCATCCTCGCCAACACCCGCCCCGAGTGGACCCACTGCGACCTCGCCGCCACCCAGGCCGGCGCCGTCGTCGTCCCCATCTACCAGACCAACTCCCCCGAGGAGTGCGAGTGGGTTATCTCCGACTCCGGCGCCCAGACCATCATCTGCGAGGACGCCCCCCAGCTCGCCAAGATCGCCGCCGTCCGCGAGCGCCTCCCAGAGCTCCGCACCATCGTCGTCATCGACCCCCCCGGGGAGAGCGAGGCCCCCCTGTCCGCGATCACCCTCGATGAGATCCGCGCGCGCGGGCGTCAGCGGGCGCAGGCCGGAGCCGGGGGAGCCGAGGAGCTCGAGGCCCGCCGCGCCGCCATCAGGCCCGAGGACCCCTACACCTTCATCTACACCTCCGGCACCACCGGCCCCCCCAAGGGCTGCGTCCTCAGCCACGGCAACTACCGCGCCATCGTCGACATGATCCGCGAGCGCGGCCAGATCCTCGACGACGAGGTCATCTACCTCTACCTCCCCCTCGCCCACTCCTTCGCCCTGCTCATCCAGCTCGCCTCCCTCGACCTCGGCGCCACCATCGCGTACTTCGGCGGCGACACCACCCAGATCGTCCCCGAGCTCTCCGAGGTCCGCCCCACCTACCTCCCCTCCGTCCCCCGCATCTTCGAGAAGGTCTACTCCCTCGCCCAGGCCGCCATCCAGGCCCAGTCCCCCGAGGAGCAGGAGCAGGCCAAGGCCGCCGTCGCCCTCGGTCTGAAGGTCCGCGAGATCCTCGCCCGCGAAGAAGAGATCCCCGCCGAGCTCCTAGAGCCCTTCGAACAGGCCGAGGAGAAGCTCTTCAAGAACGTCCGCGCCATCTTCGGCGGCAACGTCCGCCACGCCACCAGCGGCGCCGCCCCCATCGCCCGGGAGATCCTCGAGTTCTTCTGGGCCTGCGGCGTCCCCGTCCTCGAGGGCTACGGTATGACCGAGACCGCCACCGCCGCCACCGTCTCCACCATCGAGGATCACAAGTTCGGCACCGTCGGGCGCCCCCTCCCCGGCGTCGAGATCCGCATTGCCGACGACGGCGAGATCCTCGTCAAGGGCCCCAACATCTTCCAGGGCTACCACCACAACGCCGACGCCTCCTTCGGCGCCGTCGTCGACGGCTGGCTCCACACCGGCGACCTCGGCTCGCTCGACGAGGACGGCTACCTCACCATCACCGGCCGCAAGAAGGACATCATCATCACCTCCGGCGGCAAGAACCTCACCCCCGCCAACATCGAGAACGACCTCAAGCGCTCCCGCTGGATCTCCCAGGCCGTCATGCAGGGCGACAAGCGCCCCTACCCCGTCGTCCTGATCACCCTCGACGAGGAGGAAATCCCCGGTTGGGCGCGCGAGCACGGGTTGCCCGAGGACATCCCCACGCTCTCCCGCGAGCCCGCCCTCCACGAGCTCATCCAGCGCGAGCTCGACGAGGTCAACTCCCACTACGCCCAGGTCGAGCAGGTCAAGCGCTTCGCCGTCCTCCCCCACGACCTCTCCCAGGCCGGCGGCGAGCTCACCCCCACCCTCAAGGTCAAGCGCAACGTCGTCGCCCAGAAGTACGCCGAGATCATCGACGCCCTCTACGACGCGCCCCGCGCGCGCTAGCGTGTAGGGAGCCCCGCGAGGCCCCCGGTCACGCCGAGCCACTCCATGCGCACCGACCCCTCCGACACCGGAGGCCTCTTCGTAGGCCGGCGTCCGGGCACCGCCCCGATCCGCTTCCGCGCGCTCCCCAAGCGCGGGAGCAAACGCCGCCGGCGGATCGACGGCGCACTCGCAGGCGCCATCCTCGCCGCCATGACCCTCCTCTGCCTCCTCTGCTGGGGACCCTTCCCCGTCGCCGGCCTCTGGGTCGGCTCGGAGATCACCTACCTCACCGGCAGCGTCAGCCTCGGCATCCTCTCCGCCCTCCTCGCCGTCGGCCTCCTCCTCTTCGGCTCCCTCACCCTCACCCGCCGCCTCGACGACGCCTGGATCCTCGTCCGCCGCGCCGCCGGGCACGACCAGCGCACCGGCGTCCTCGGGCGCGTCTTCGCCCTCACCGCCCTCCTCTGCGGCGGCGCCTTCCTCTTCTGGTTCCTCATCATCCACGGCCCCGGCTACGGCTTAATCACCCGCGGCGGATGAGTGGCCGCGGATGACGCCGCTGCGGTGAGCCGCGACGCACGGGCCGTGAGCGGGGACCCGTGAGCGCAAGCCCCTAACCTAGACCCTGACCATGGGCATCCTCGACTACTACCGCCAGTTCGAAGGTCTCTCCGAGGAGGAGGTCAACAGCGAGCTCCGCGAGCAGGCCGCCGAGCGCAAGCGCAAGGCCCTCACCCGCGTGCAGACCCTCGACCTCTCCCAGACCACCTGGAGCGAGCTCCCCCACGTCAACGTCGTCGGCGCCCTCACCTTCGTCGCCCGCCGCGGCCTCCAGCACTACCCCCACACCCGTGGCTCCGAGCTCCGTGACGAGCTCGCCCGCCGCCACGGCGTCGACCCCGAGCGCCTCATCGTCGGCAACGGCGCCGGCGAGCTCCTCTCCGCCGCCACCCGCGCCCTCATCGAGCCCGGCCAGACCCTCCTCAGCCCCTGGCCCACCTACCCCCTCTTCCCGATCATGGCCCGCCGCGCCCACGGCCGTGCCGTGCCCGTCGCCGGCG
>DASZFE010000024.1:0-2333 GCA_035940155.1 Solirubrobacteraceae bacterium
GCTGCAGTGACTCCGCGCTCACCCGGTCGAGCGCGATCACGTCGCGCTCCCGCGCGGGGCGCTCGCGCCGATCGTCCCCGACATCGCCCGCCGCCTCTCGGCCGTCCTCGGCGGCGATCTCCCGCTCGCGCTCGATCACGATCCGATCGGCCTCCAGCGCCACCCGCCGCGCACGGCTGGAGTAGCGCAGGCCGCCCACCCGCCTCACCTCCGCGCTCGGCCCCGGCTCGCCCTCGGCGCACTCGAAGGGTTCGAGCTCCGTGACGATCGCGCACGCCAAGAGCCCCCCGGTGCGCAGGTGCGCGTGGGCGCGGGCCAGGAAGGCCAGACGCCCGCTCTCGCCCCCGAGGAGCTGGACGGTCTGCATCGGGACCACGCACAGCCCGATCTCACCCCGACACCCAAGCTCGAAGTCACGCGCGTCCGCGCAGACCGTCTCCACGGCGTCCTCGAGCCCCGCCTCCCGCGCCCGCTCTCCCAGCGCCCGGAGCAGCTCCTCCTCGCGATCCAGCGCGATCACCCGCCGCCCCGCCCGCGCGAGCTCGAGCGTCACCCGCCCGGTCCCCGCGCCGATATCGAGGATCGGGCCCTCCGGGTGCGCGCGCGCGAGCTCCAGCCAGAGGGGGACGTCCGCGCCGTAGCCCCCGCACTCCAGGTCGTGCCAGATCACCCCCGGCCGCGCCCCCGCCGCGTTCGCGCCCGCGGCCAGACCTCGCGCGGCTCCTACTCCCATGCGCTCCGCGCCTCCCCCCGCGCCACCAGGAGCTCTCGCAGGGCCAGCATCGCCGTGTACGTCGGCAGCGCGTACACCGGGGACCCCGCCCCGCCCGCCCGGGCGCCCTCGCCACGCCGGGCATCCTCCGGGGCGTCCGCGAGGGCCCCGTCGAGCGCGCGCTTCAGGTCCTCCTCGACCTCGATCCGCTCGGGGTCCACGCCCGCGTAGCGCAGTCGCAGCGCGAGCTCTGCCGCGCGCGTCCCCGAGCACCGCGCCCGCCGCACGTGCCCCACGAGCGCCTCGAAGTCCGCGTCCCAGATCCACGAGACGTCCCGACCGTCGGCGATCCCGTCGTTGAGGACCCCCAGCAGGTCGTGCTCGCCCGGCTCCAGCGCGAGCGTCCGCAGAACCTCGTTCGCGCCCGCTGGGTTCTTCACGAGCATGATCCGCAGCTCCCGGCCCGCCACCGAGACGCTCTCCGCGCGCCCGAAGGCCGCCTCGGCCCGTTCGAGGCCCGCGACGATGCTCGCGAGCGGGATCTCGAGCGCATGCGCCGCCGCCGCCGCCCCGAGCGCGTTGTAGACGTTGTAGAGACCCGGCACCGAGAGCCGCACCCGCGCCTGCCCCTCGGGGGTGCAGAGGTCGAAGCTCGCCGTCCGCACCCCCTCCAGCTCGACCCTCCTCGCGCTGACCCTTGGCTCCGGACGGGCCTGGCCGCAGCTCGGGCAGCGGTAGTGGCCCAGGTGCCCCAGGTGGACCCGCTCGAACTCGTACGGCGCGCCGCAGTTGCGGCAGTGCTTCGCGTCCGCCGCGTGCGCCATCCCAGACAGCGCCACCCCCTCGTCTTCCAGCCCGTAGTAGAGGACCCCGCCGTCGCGCCCGGCGCCGACCTCGCCCGCACCCGTGCGCTCTCGGCCGAGGTCCGCGACCAAGGGGTCGTCCGCGTTCAGGACCAGCCTCGCCGCGGCCCCCGGACCCCTGTCCAGGGCCGCCCCCCAGCGCTCCGCGATCGACTCGAGCTCCCCATAGCGGTCGAGCTGGTCGCGGAAGAGGTTCCCGAGCAGGATCGCCCGCGGGCGAACCTCCTGCACGAGGCTCCCGAGCCAGAACTCGTCGACCTCGAAGAGCCCGAGCTCGCCCGCGATCTCCCCGTGCGCCCGCGCCGCCTCCAGGAGCGTCGAGGCGATCCCGCCCGCCATGTTCGCCCCCGCCGCGTTGTGCACGACCCTCACGCCCTCCTCCGCGAGGATCGCCGCGAGCATCCGCGCGCTCGTAGTCTTCCCGTTCGTCGCCGACACCAGCACGCTCCCACGCTCAAGGCGCCCCGCGAGCCGCTCGATCGCCCGCGGCTCCATCTGCAGGAGCGCCTTCCCCGGTGCGCTCGTCGCACCCCCGCCCCGCATCCGCGACAGACCCCCCACGGCCCGCGCGAGCGCGATCTTCGCGGCCAGCGGATCGGCCATCAGCCCTCCGCGAGGGTCGCCTCGGGAGAGACCCCCTCGTCGGTCGATGCCAGCGCGCGGCTGCCCGCCGCGGGGACGAGCACCCGAACCGCGCCGGGCAGTGCCCGCACGCGCGCGGGAAGCTCCGCGATCGGGTCCCCGTCGGCGTACAGCGT
>DASZFE010000025.1:0-3033 GCA_035940155.1 Solirubrobacteraceae bacterium
GTGGGTGTGCGGGGGGGGGCGCCGGCGAGGGGCGTCGGCGGGGCGCCGGCGTGTGCGGGCGCCGGCGAGGGTGTGCATAGCGCGTCAAGCCCCGACAGTTGAAGGGGGTTTGTTGTGTTATGCACGCCAGAGGGTGCATAACGCGTCAAGCCCCTCATGCAGCGCGAGGCTTGTCGAGCTATGAACACGTCGGCGGGAGCCGTTGATCCATTCGGGTCCGGCCCACGATCGCCCCGTACGCCGGGAGTTCTTAGAATCGACTCTCCCGGCGGGATTCCCGAGCGGTCAAAGGGGACGGACTGTAAATCCGTTGGCTCAGCCTTCCCAGGTTCGAATCCTGGTCCCGCCACTCACGCGCGCGAAACGGTCGTGGTCGCCTCTCTCTCCCGGTGAGCGAGGAGAACTTCAACGGACTCCTCTGAGACGCGTACGCGCATCCCGCGGAGAGTAGCCGGGACGGGGACTAGCCGGGACGATCTACGGGTAAAACGTCCGTGTGTCCCTAAGGGCCCGCGAAGAAATAGATGGCGGGATCGGGGTGTTCGAATGGTGGATGGCAGACGCCGCACGCGAGCGCAGGCGTGCCGGTGGCACGTCGAGCATCGCGGGTGGCGCCTGGCGCCGCCAGGCGAATACACCCGGCCCGTCAGATATTTCTTCGCGGGCCCTAAGGGGTGAGGCCCGTCGCCGATCGGTGGGACCCCCGCGGCTGAGCGACCAGCTAGGTTTGACGAGGTAAGAGGATGCCCCTCGTTCCCTTCAACATGCCGAGCCTCCCCGGCCGCGAGCCGCGCCGGACGCGCCTGGCGATCTTCGCGGCGACCGTGGGGATCGCGGGGGCGCTCCTCGCCTACGCGATCTCCCCGGGCGTGCGCCACGCGGTGGTGCATGCCGAGCACTCCGTGAGCCACGCCGCGCACTCCGTGGGGCACGCCGTGGGCCACTTAGTCGAGCGCGTCTTCCCCGACCACGACGACCACGCGCGCCCGCCGCGCCGGCACGCGGCGCCGAAGCCGAGGGCCGCGCCGAGGGGGGTCCCCCGCGAGCTCCGAGGCAGCCGAAGCACCGGGTAGCGTGGGGCCGTGCCCGCGACCCACGCCGCCCCGACCCCGGAGGACCTCCTCGCTCGCTTCGGCCTGAGCGCGTTCCGCCCGGGCCAGCGCGAGGCGGTGCGGGCGGCGCTGGAGGGGCGGGACAGCCTCGTGGTGATGCCGACGGGGAGCGGGAAGTCGCTCTGCTACCAGCTCCCGGCGCTGGCGGGTCGGGGGCTGGTGGTCGTGGTGAGTCCGCTGATCGCGCTGATGGCCGACCAGTCCGAGCACCTGCGCCAGGCGGGGGTGAGGGCGGCGATGCTGGCGTCGGGGATGGAGGAGGGGCACAACGCGCGGGCGCTCGCGGAGATCGAATCCGGTCAGGTCGAGCTCGTCCTTGCCGCGCCGGAGCGCTTCGCCTCGCGGGTCTTCCGCGCGGCGCTCTCGACCCGTCGCGTGGCGCTCTTCGCCGTCGACGAGGCCCACTGCGTGGCGGAGTGGGGCCACGACTTCCGCCCGGACTACCTGCGTCTGCACGGGGCGATCGGGTCCCTGACCCACGGCTACGCCGAGGGCGGGCGCCCGCCGGTGATGGCGGCGACGGCGACGGCGACGCCGCGGGTGGCGCGGGAGATCGCCGAGCGCCTGGGGCTGCGCGACTGGGTGGCGGTGAGCTCGGGCTTCGACCGTCCGAACCTCACCTTCGACGTGGTGGGCGTCGAGGGAAAGGGGGCCGTGGCGCGCAAGCGGGCGGCCCTCCTGCACGTCCTTCAGGACCCCGCGGCGCGGCCCGCGATCGTCTACTGCGGGACCCGCCGGGACACTGAGGAGGTGGCGTCCCTGATCGCAGGGCACGGGATCCCCGCGGTCCCCTACCACGCGGGGATCGCCCCGGAGGAGCGCCGGTGCAACCAGACGGCCTTCATGGAGGGCGCGGTGGAGGTGATCGTGGCGACGAACGCCTTCGGGATGGGGGTGGACAAGTCCGACGTGCGGACGGTGGCCCACTGGGCGATCCCGACGAGCCTCGAGGCCTACTACCAGGAGGCCGGCCGGGGCGGGCGCGACGGGGAGCCCGCACGGGCGCTCCTGCTGGCCTCGCGGATGGACCTCGGGCGGCTGATCCGCTTCAACATGGAGCGCACGACGAGCCTCGAGGACGTGCGCCGCTACGCCGTCGGCCTGCGCGCCCGCGCGCCGGAGGGGCTGCTGGAGATCGGCCCGGGGGAGCTCGACGACCGTGAACGCCTCCTGCTCTCGATCGCCGAGCGCTCCGGGGCGGTCGAGCTGGAGCCCGGCGCGCGCGGGACACTCCAGGTGCGCCTCACGGGCCGGATCGGCGCGCGCGCGGCCGCGGCGGCGATCAGGGCCGCGAAGGACCGCGGCTGGGAGTCCTACCGGGCGATCGAGCGCTTCATCTCAAACGGAGAGGAGTGCCGCCGGGCGCAGATCCTCGAGCACTTCGCCGACGAGCACCCCGCGGTCCCGAGCGGGCGCTGCTGCAGCGTCTGCGCTCCGGACGAGGAGCTCGCCCGGGCGCTCACGCGGACGCTCCCCGCGACGCGCGGGCGCAGGCAGACGCCGACCGCCACGCGCACGCGCCCGGGGACGATCCTCGGCGATCGGGGGCGGGGAGGCCGAGCCACTGCGGACGCCCGGGGCGCCGCGCTCGACTCCGCGGAGCCCCTCGAGCCCGTCGACGAGGCCGAGCTCGCGCGTCTGAAGGCCTGGCGGATGGAGCGCGCGGAGGGGAAGCCGGCGTACACGGTCCTCACGAACGCGGCCCTGGAAGAGGTCCTGCGCCGGCGCCCCGGGGACGTCTCGGAGATGATCGAGATCCGCGGGATCGGCCCGGCCTTCTGTGAGAAGCACGCCGCCTCCCTCCTGGGGGTGCTCGCGGAGCTCGGGGGAGCGCCCTCGGCGAGCGCCGGACAAGGGGCCGAAACGTCGGTAGGATCAGTCCTCGCGCCGACGTAGCTCAGCTGGTAGAGCACTTCACTCG
>DASZFE010000026.1:0-10686 GCA_035940155.1 Solirubrobacteraceae bacterium
GGTCCCCGTAGGGGGCGCCTCCCTTCGGGGGCGCGAAGACGCCGAGCACCCGCAGGTCCATGACTCGTCCCGTGGGCGTCTCGACCGCGAGCGGCGAGCCGACGTGCAGGCTGTGGCTCTTGGCGTAGTCCTTGGAGAGGAAGGCGCCGCTCCGGCCGAGCTCGCCCGGGACCGCCGGGGAGCCGTCCTGCCACTTCACGGTGATGACCCTGCCGATGTCGGGGGCGACGCCCGTGACGCGGACTTCTTCGCCGAAGGCCCGGCCCGCGCCGGCGCGCACGCCGGAGACGACTTCCACCCCGGGCACCCTGCGCACGGCTTCCGCGGAGGCGGTCGAGATGGGGGAGAAGTTGTTCGTGGCCGTGAGGGCGTAGTCGGCCTTGAAGAGCTCGTTGACGGAGCTGTCGAAGGTGCTCTTCAGGCCGGCCGCGAGCACGGAGACGAGCGTCACGAGGGCGAGGCCGATCATCAACGCCGAGGCCGTCGAGGCGGTGCGCGCGGGGTTGCGCATCGCGTTGGCGCGCGCGAGTTTTCCGGCGGCGCCGCCGATCTTCGTCGCGGGCCACCCGAGGACCGAGGCGAGGCGAGGCACGAGCGTCTTGGCGAGCATCGCCACGCCCACGAACAGGCAGGCCGCGCCGACGCCGATCGCCAGGAGCCGCTGAGCCGTGGAGAGCGAGCCGGCGAAGAGGCCGAGGAGCATCAGGGCGGCCGCGGCGGCGATCGTCAGCAGGGCGGCGTAGGGGCCGAAGCGCGCAAAGCGGGAGGGCGGCAGCAGGGCGCCCTCGCGGACGGCCGCGATCGGCGGCACCCGCGTCGCCCGGATCGCGGGCCGCAGCGCGGCGAGCACCGTGATCCCCACGCCGACGAGGAGCGAGACGACGATCGTGCGCGTGGCGAAGACCGTCGCGGCCTGCGGGAGGTCGATCCCGAAGGAGACGAAGAGGGAGTTCAGGCCCTTGGCGAGCCCGAGCCCGAGGAAGAGCCCCGCCACGGAGGCGAGCAGGCCGAGCAGGAGGGCTTCCATGAGCACCGAGCGCAGGACCTGTCGCCGGGTGGCGCCGAGGGTGCGCAGGGTCGCGAGCTCGCGCGTGCGCTGGGCGATGGTGATCGAGAGCGTGTTCGCGATCACGAAGCCGCCGACGAAGAGCGCGACGCCGGCGAAGGCGAGCAGGAAGTCCTGGATGATCGAGAGGAAGCCGTTGGTGTCCTTCGTGGCCTGCTTGGCCTGCGCTTCGCCCGTGCGCACCTGCGCGTTGGGCGGCAGCAGCGGCCGGATCTCGCCCACGAGCTGCGCGGGCGTATGGCCGCTCCCCGCGGCGATCGAGATCGAGTCGAGCTGGCCCTCCTTGTGGAAGAGCCTCTGCGCAACCGGGAAGTCGAAGACGGCCATCGTCGCGCCGCCGAGCGAGGAGACGCCCCCGAACTTTGCGATACCCGAGACGCGCAGGCGCTGCTCGGCGCCGCGGGCGATCACTCCGATGGTCTGGCCCACGGCGTAGTGCTTGCGTTCGGCGGTGTTCGCGTCGATCGCCACCTCCCCCGGCCCGGACGGCCAGGCGCCCGCGACGAGGGTGAGCGGGTTGAAGCGCTGGTTGCCCCCCGGGTGGACGCTGAACGCAAGATCCGGAGCGCCGCCCGTCGCGATCACCTTGCCGTCGCGCCCGACGAGCTGCGCGCGGTCTGCGACCCCGCCCTGCGCTTCGGCGACCCCCGGGAGCGCCCGAACCTTCGAGAGCAGCGTTTCGGAGAACGCGGGCGGCGCTCCGCCGCGTTCCCCTCCGCCTTCTCCTTCTCGACCCCCGATGGCGCTCTTGCCGGAGATGACGACGTCGGTGTGCTTGTAGACTTCGGTGAAGACCGTCCCGAAGGCCGACTTGATGGTGTCGGTGAGGATGTAGGTGCCGCTGATCATCGCCACCCCGAGGACGATCGCGATCGCGGTCAGGGCCGCGCGCAGCTTGCGGCCCGCGAGGCCTTTGAGCGCGACGCGGATCACGCCGAGAGCTCGCCCATCGCGGCGAGCACATCCGCGGCGCTCACCCCGATGAGCTCCTTGACGATCCTCCCGTCGGCGATCAGGAGGATGCGATCCGCGATCGAGGCCGCCCGCGGATCGTGCGTCACCATGATCGTCGTCTGACCGTAGGCGTCGACCGAATCGCGCATCAGCCCGAGGATCTCCCCGCCGGTCTTCGAGTCGAGGTTGCCCGTGGGCTCGTCCGCGAGCAGGATCGTCGGCCGCGTGACGAGAGCCCGCGCGATCGCGACCCGCTGCTGCTCGCCCCCGGAGAGCTCCGACGGTCGGTGCCCGCGCCGCCCGCTGAGGCCGACCTTCGACATCAGCTCGCCCACCCACGCCTCCTCGGGCTTCTCGCCCGCGATCGCGAGCGGCAGGGTGACGTTCTCCTGCGCGTCGAGCATCGGGAGGAGGTTGAAGAACTGAAAGATGAACCCGATGTGCGCGCGACGCAGGCGCGTCAGAGCCGTGTCGTCGAGCGCCCCCAGCTCGGTGCCCGCGATCGTCACCGTGCCCGAGGTCGGCTCGTCGAGGCCCGCGAGAAGGTGCATCAGCGTGGACTTCCCCGAGCCCGAGGGGCCCATCACGGCGACGAGCTCGCCGGCACGCACGTCGAGATCGACCCCCCGCAGCGCCTGCACCATCGTGCCGCCCTCGCCGAAGCGGCGCGTGAGCGCACGGGCCGCAACCGGAACGCTCGCGGTCGCCTCGGCGATCGTCTCCGCAGAGGTGGACATCCACCCTCAGGCTAGCGATCCCTCCAGCCCGTTGAAGTCCCCTCCGACCACCGGCGCGAGCTCGTTCCCGGCGCCCCTTCGCGGCTGCGGCGATACGGGGCGTGTTCGGCGCTCTGATAGCACTTGGCGGGTGTCCGCTCCTCCATCCCCGCTCGGCCGTCCCCGCCTGCACCTGCGCCGCACGGACTCCACGAACGAGCGGGCGCGGGGGCTCGCGCTCGGGGGGGCGCCGCACGGGACGCTCGTGACGGCCGAGGAGCAGACCGCGGGGAGGGGGCGGCAGGGTCGGCGCTGGGTGGCCCCGCCGGGGAGCTCGCTGCTGATGTCGCTCGTGCTTCGACCGCCGGGCACCGAGCCCATGCCCCCGGCTCTCTCGCTGCTCGCGGGGGTCGCGGTGTGCGATGTCGCGGGGGCGGGGGCGCGGGTGAAGTGGCCCAACGACGTCGTCCGCGAGGGGCCCGGGGGGCCGGCGAAGCTCGGAGGGATCCTCGTCGAGGGGCGCCCCCGGGAGGGCTGGGCGGTGCTCGGGATCGGCCTGAACGTCGCGGTCGACCTCGGGGAGCTCCCGGCCGAGCTGCGCGGGACGGCCGCGACTCTCGGGAGGCCCCGGGGGGAGATCGAGCCGACTCTCACGGCCCTTCTCGGAGCGCTCCAGCGACGCCTACGGGAGCCCGTGGGGGAGGTCCTCGACGCCTGGCGCGCGCGCGACGCGCTCCGGGGGCGAGAGATCCGCTGGGCGGGCGGCGCCGGGGCCTTGGCGGGGCGCGAGGCCGAGGATCGGCCGGGGTCCGCGAGGGGTGAGCGGCACGGGGTCGCCGAGGGGATCGACGGGGAGGGCCGCCTGATCGTCGCGCTCCCCGGGGGCGGGCGGACGGCCCTGGACGCCGGCGAGGTCCACCTCGCCGGGACTCAGGTTTACTCCTTCGGCGGCTGAGCCTTCGCGACGGCCCCCCCGGCCTTCGGGGGCTTGCGCCGGCGGCGGTCGTTGCGGGCGCGGCGTTTGGGGAAGTTGCGCAGGAGCTCCCGCGCGAGCCCGGGGGGCTTGCGGGCCATGCGCATCCGGGCGCCCCGGAGGGCCTCTTCGGCCTCGGGGGTGTGCCCGAGGGCGGCGGCGAGGAGCGCCGCGGCGAGGCGGCGGTCCTGTTTGCGGGAGGCGTGGACGAGGCGGCGGGCGTTGCGGCCGTGGGCGCCCCCGGAGGAGTTGACGAGGAGGCCGAGGAGGCGCTTGGTCTCGGGCCAGCGCTGCACGGCGTACTCCTCGTGGACGTCGCGCGTGTATTCCGCGAGGCGCCAGATCCAGGCGGCGGCCTGGTCGCGGCGGCCGATGCGCCGCTCGACGAGGGCGCGCAGGAGGACCTTGGAGGCTTCGCGGCGATCTTCCCGGGGCCAGGTCCCGACGATGTCGACGGCGGTGTCGAAGGCGTCGGGGTTGTTCCCCCCGGCGATCTCCGTGACGGCCCGGACGCGGAGCTGGGGGTGCTCGTTGCGCTGGACGGCGGTGACGAGGAAGCGGCTCTTGAGCTCCCCGGTGCGGTCGAAGTTGAGCATCGCCCGCGCCCGCCGCCAGCCGTTGGGGGTGACGCGCGCGCCCGCGAGCGCGGCCCAGACGTGCTGCTCGCCGTAGTCGAGGTTCTCCACGGCGATCCGCCAGAGCTCCCTTTCGAAGACCTCGTTGCGGCGGTCCTGCTCGGCGCAGACCGGGAGGACGCGGCGCTCCACGCGCATCCGCCGCCCCCGCCCGCGGCGCACGGGCCCGACGACGATCGCGCCCCCGCGGTAGACGTCGCGGTCGAGGAGCGAGTGGAGGGTGACGACGGGGTCGTCGTTCTTGGTGGCGGGGTGCACGAAGTCCACCACGAGCCCCGCCTCCTTCCCGGGGTGGCGGCGGGTCACGCGCCCCACCCGCTGCTGATATATACGCCGCGACGCCGTCGGGGCGAGGTGGACGCAGACGGTCGCCCTCGGGCTGTTCCAGCCCTCCGCGAGGAGCTGAGCGTTGATCAGCACGTCGATGTCCCCGCGCTCGTAACGCGCGAGGATGTCCGCGAGCTCCCGCTTCGGGGTCTCCCCGGAGACCGCCCGCGCCTTGATCCCTTCCGCACGGAACGCCTCCGCGAGGTTGTACGCATGGCGGACCCCCGCGGCGTATACGACCCCCGGAACCCCGTTGAAACGCGTCTTGTAGAGATTCGCCATCGCGAGGTTGAAGGGGTGGTGATCGAGGATCTCCGCCAGCTCCTCCTGGTCGAACTCCACGTCCACCTCCCCCCGGCGCAGCGGGACCTTCGCGATCGTCCGCACCCCCACCCCCGGCGGGATCCGCACGCACCGCAGCGGCGCGATCACCCCCCGGCGGGCCGCCTGGGCGAGGTCGAAGCGGGAGGTCTGCGTCGGGAAGAGGTCCGTCACGTGCCGCGCGATCAGCGCCCCCGTCGCCGTCATCCCGATGAAGATCGGCCCCGTCCACGCCCGGATCGTCGCGCTCGTCTTCTCCCCCAGCGCCGTGTGCGCCTCGTCGCAGATCACGATCGTGTACGCGCTCGAGATCCGCCCCGCGTTGCGCACGAACCACTGGTAGGTCTCCACCGTCACCGGCCCGTTCGCCGCGTCCTCCCCCACGTACAGCGCCCGGCTGATCCGCTTGGAGTACCCCCGGTCCCGCAGCTCGGAGTGAAACTGTTCCACCAGGTTCCGCCGGTGCGTCAGGATCAGTATCCCCCCCGTCCGCGACGCCTCCACGAAGCCCAGCGCCGCCACCGTCTTCCCCGCCCCCGTCGCGTGCTCGAACCAGAACCGCTTCGCCGCGTTCGGGTCCTCCGGGACCTCCGCCAGGTCCTCCTCCCCGTCCCCCTCTTCCACCCAGTCCTGGGGCTCCTCGTCGGACTCCTCCCCGACGAGATCCTCCTCGTCCAGGAGCTCCTCCTCGAACGCCCCCGTCTCCAGCCCCGAGGTCCCCTCGTCGAGATCGAGATCGAGGTCCTCCTCCTCGTCCTCCGCCTCCCCCTCGAGCCCGTCGCCATCGTCCTCGTCGTCCTCGACCTCGTCCGCGAGGTCGCCGTAGTCCTCCGCCCCCTCGTCGTAGTCCTCCTCGTCCTCGTACCCCCCCGGCGCTCCCCCCCCCGCGCCCACCTCCCCGAGAGCGCCCGCACGACCGCTGCCTGTCCCCACGCTCTCCGCGCGCCCGTTCGGGGCCGGTCCCGCACCTTCGTCCGGGCCGAAGATCGCCGCGCTCGCCAGCGCGTCCGGCGCCGCCCCGCGCCCGTTCGCCGCCGCCTCCGAGCGCTGGCTCTCCGCGAGCAGCGCCGTCAGCGTCCCCGAGAGCGCGTCCACCTGGTGCGCCGAGAGGAGCGTCCCGTCCACCAGCCGCGGCTCCTCCTCGGAGAGGAGCCGTTCGAGCCCCAGCATCAGCGAGTACCGCCGCCGCCACTCCGTCGAGGGGACCCTCGCCTTCTCCGTGAGCTCCCCCAGGGCCGCGTCGAGCGCCCGCCGCCGCGGCGTCCCCGCCGCGAGGACCTCCGCGACGTCCTCCCCCTCGTGCACGAAGCCCTCGCGCACGAACTTCTCCGCGCGAGCGATCTCCGCGGTGTTTGGAATGGACGCGGCCGCGAGGGCCACTGCAGTGGACTCGGCCATTGAGGCTCTGGACTTCGAGACGGAGTCCTCGCGGAAGCTCTCCGCGGAACTCGAACCGCCGGCCGACGGCCGGCTGAAACACCGGGTGCCACAGAGCAACCCGGCCCTGACGCTCGTTCAGGATACCATCTGCGACCCTTACCGGCGATGAACGCCGTGCGCGCCACCCTCCTGCTCGGCCTCCTCGCCCTATCCGCCCTCCTCGTCCTCGGACTCGGCGAGCTCGCCACGCGCTTGGTCTCGCCGACCGATCTCGGCGCCCCACCCACCCCCGCGCAGAGCCGCGCGCTCCTCGCCGGCTCCCCGCCCGCCCTCGCCGCGATCCACGCCCAGGCCGGTCTTCTCATCGAAGGCCCCCCGAGCGCCCTCCGCGCCCGCCTCGCCGCCCTCCGCGGCCGGCCCCTCGTCGTGAACAAGTGGGCCTCCTGGTGCGGACCCTGCCGCTCCGAGCTCCCCGCCTTCCGGCGCGCCTCCCTCGACCTCGGCCGCCGCGTCGCCTTCCTCGGGCTCGACTCCCAGGACACCAGCCCCGCCGACGCCCGCGCCCTCCTCCGCTCGGCCCCCCCGAGCTACCCCTCCTACTACGACCCCACCGGCCGCCTCGGCCTGGACCTCACCGACTCCGCCTTCACCCCCGTCACCCTCTTCCAGGACCCCCGCGGGCACCGCTACGTCCACCAGGGCCCCTACCCGAGCCTCGCCGCCCTCGAGCGCGACATCCACCGCTACGCCCTCGGGGCCTGAGCCATGCCCGAGATCCGCGTCGATCCGCTCAGCGGGCACAAGACCATCCTCGCCGGCGAGCGCTCCACCCGGCCCGGCGGGGAGCCCGGCTGCGCGCCCCCCCAGCCCATCGACCCCGAGCGCGACCCCTTCGCGGAGGGCCACGAGGACCGCACCCCGCCCGAGCTCTACGCCCTCCGTCCCGGGGGCGGACCCCCCGACTCCCCCGGCTGGCGCGTCCGGGTCGTCCCGAACCTCTACCCCGCCCTCGCCCCCGCGGGGATCGCGGCACCGGGCTCCACCGACGGAGGAACCGCCGACGCAGGTTCCGCCCCCGTGGGCTCCGTCGACGTGGGGTCCGTCGCGCAGGCCCCGGCGCCCGGGCGGTCGGCCCCCTCGGACCTCTTCGCGACGGCCCCCGCGGTGGGGGCGCACGAGGTGATCGTGAACGCCCCCGAGCCCGTCCTCTCACTCGCGGAGCTCTCCCCCGAGCAGGTCGCGCTGGCGATGGAGACCTGGCGGGCGCGGATGCGCGAGCACTCCGAGAGCCCCTGCGTCCAGCTGATCGTGAACGAGCGCCGCGAGGCCGGGGCCTCCCTCCCGCACACCCACTCCCAGCTCTACGCCCTCCCCTTCGTCCCCGCCGAGGTCGCCCGCGAGCGGGAGCGGGCCGGGGCCTACGCGGGGCGGATGAACGGGCAGGGCCTCCTCGAGGACCTCCTCGCCGCCGAGGTCCGCCTGCGGGAGCGGATCGTGGCGATCGACGGGGAGGCCGTCCTGCTCGCCCCCTTCGCCTCCCGGGTTCCTTTCCAGCTGATGCTCGTTCCCCGCGTCCCCCGCGCGCGCTTCGAGGACGAGGGTCCCCTCGGCGCGGCCCTCCTGCACGAGGGCCTCTCCCGCCTCGCGCGCCGGCTCGGGTCGAGCCCGCCCCTGAACCTCTGGGTCCGCACGGCCCCCCTGGGAGCGGAGAGCTTCTGCTGGCGGATCGACATCATGCCCCGCCTGACCCACCTCGCCGGGCTCGAGCTCTCCACGGGCGTGAACCTCAACATCGTCGCCCCCGAGCACGCCGCCGCACGGCTGCGCGAGGCGTAGACATGCGCGCTCTCGTCCAGCGGGTCTCCCGGGCGGCCGTCCGCGTCGAGGGTCGCGAGGTCGCCGCGATCGGCCCCGGTCTCCTGGTCCTGCTGGGGGTGACCCACGAGGACGACCCCGCCGCGGCCGAGCGTCTCGCCGCGAAGGTCCGGGCCCTGCGGATCTTCCAGGACGGGGCGGGTCGCATGAACGAGGCCCTCGGCGAACGCGGGGTCCTCTGCGTGAGCCAGTTCACCCTCTACGGGGACGCCCGCCGCGGGAACCGCCCGAGCTTCGTCGCCGCGGCCCGCCCCGAGCAGGCCGAGCCCCTCTACGAGCGCTTCTGCGAACGGGTCGGGGCGAGCGGGCGGGGGGTCTTTGGGGCCTTTATGGAGGTCGAGCTCGTAGGCGACGGACCCGTCACCCTCATGCTCGAGAGTTGACCCGCTCCCCCACGCGGCCCCGGCGCGCCGCGACCCGTCATCCCACGTGTCGGCCCCGGCGCGGGTGGGCCGGGGACGCTCCCGTTAGGCTCCGCGCGTGCCGCCCGCGAGTCGCTTCCTCCCGCGCTTCGCCGCGGAGCCCCCCCAGGAGGAGCTCCCCCACGGGCGCTGGGCGGAGCGCCTGCGGGAGGAGTTCCTAGAGGGGTGCGCCGCGATCCTCGACCCCCCGGCCGACCTGGGGGAGCCGGGTGAGATCCGCTGGTACCCCGATCGGACCTGGCACGGGCGCACCTACGTCCCGGGTACCTCCCTGAGCACGGGGGGCTACGAGCTCTTCGGCTACGTCCGCTTCCTCCCCGGGGACGCCGAGAGCGAGCCCCGGGAGCTCCGTGCGCAGGTCGACTTCACCGAAGAGACCGCCGAGGCGAACCCGGACTGGCGGATCGACCTCTGCGACGAGGTGATCGGCCGCTGGCGCGGTCCCGGGGGGGCGTTGGCCTCGATGACGCTCGTCTGGGGACGCCCCCTCCTGCGGGGCGGCGCGATCGTCACGGCCGAGCTCGCGAACCTCACCGTCGACCAGTGCGAGCTGATCGAGGAGCGCTTCACCCTCCTCGCCCCCGACGACTACCGCCACGACCTCCTGGAGATCAAGCTCTGGAGCGCCCGCGGGGAGGAGCTCGCGCGGGAGTCGTTGTATGAGGGGGAGGGAGGGTAGGGGAGCCGATCTCCGCCCGCCGCTACGCAAACGGGTCGCGCGCGTCGATGTGGTCGTAGCGGCGGAAGTCCCGGTCGCGGGTGTAGATGACCCTGACCCCGTGCTGGCGCATCAGCGCCGCGAGATGCGCGTCGGACACGTCGTTGCCCCGCGTCTGCGCGCCCGCGGTGGAGCGGTAGAGCTCCCAGAACCCCTCCCCCTCGGAGGGCGTGCGAACGTTCGGTCGGTCGAGCAGGGCCGTGATTGCTGAGGCGGCCTCCTCGGGGGTGCAGGGGTCGGGGAAGATCGCCGGGTGCGTCGCGATCCGCAGGAAGCCCATGATCGTCGGCCAGAAGAGATAGAAGAGGTCCGGCCCCCCGGCGAGACGCTCGAGGAGCTCGCGGGCGGGGACGTGCGCGTCATCGTCGGCGTTTGCGGCGTAGAGGAGGACGTTCGTGTCGATCGTCGCGCTCAACGCGCGCGCCGCTTTGGCCGCTCGGAGCCCTCGGGCTGCTCAGCCCCTTGCCCCTCGAGTGCCCTCCAGAGGGCGTCCTTGTCCTCGAGGTCGATCCTCGGCCTGCCCATTCCCCTGCTCGGCCAGCGCAATCGAGACGGCTCGCCCGGCGCGCTCTCCCGCAGACCGACCGCGAGCCGCTCCGAGGCGACCTGTCCCATGCTCTTATGCTCGCTCGCCGCGCGCCGACGCAACTGCTCGAGGACCGACGCGTCAAGGTCAAGGGTCGTGCGAGGCATGATGTTTGATGCTAACAGAAATAACATCTGATGATTCACACGGGGACCTTCCTTACTGATCTGATCTATGAGGTCGAAGAGTAGGCGCGGGGGCTGAGCAACCTCACCCGAGCGCGCGAGAGACCCGCTCGCCGAGCGCCCCCACCTCCCACGGGCTCAGCACCCGCCCGTACCGGGTCAGATATTTCGGGAGCATGCGGGCGGGCAGCACGGTGACGCCCCCGCGCCGGGAGACCGCCGGGAGGAGGTAGGCGCGGCTGAAGACGAGCAGCGGCTCGACACGTCGCCCCGTGGCCTGTTCGACCCTCCGCCCCTCCGCGAGCGCCTGTCGGAGCATCGACTCGTCGATCCGCGCGGCGTGGATGCGCCCCCTGTGACTCTTCGTCTCGATCGTGAACAGTCCGCCCGGCCCGACGAGGACGTGGTCGATGTTGCCCCGCTCGAACGGGAGGTCGTGCAGCGCAAGCCACCCCTCACCGGAGAGCCCGTCGAGGATCGCGCCCACGCGCTCCTCCCCACGGGCGCCGCGCTCCCAGCGGCCGTGCGTCCGGGCGAGGCGGCGGGCACCGAGGAGCGCCGCCCCGATCGCCAACAGCTCCAGGACCG
>DASZFE010000027.1:0-6770 GCA_035940155.1 Solirubrobacteraceae bacterium
ATCGCGGCGGACATCGAGCGGGTGCTCGCGCGCGAGGGGGCCGCACCCGAGCGGATCGGCGTCCTGGTGGGCTCGGTCGCGCGCGAGGGCGGGCTGCTCGCGAGCGCCCTGGAGGAGCGCGCGATCCCGCACCGGACCCACGGGGCGATGGGGATCTTCGAACGCTCGGAGGTCCGGGACGTGCTCGCGTGGTTGCGCCTCTTGATCGATCCGCAGGACTCCGGAGCGGTCGTGCGGGTGCTCGCGCGGGCGCCGGTCGAGCTGCGCCAGGTGGCGCTCGCGCGAGTGATCCAGATCGCGCGGCGGCGCAAGCTCGACATGGTCGCGGCGCTGAGCGCGGCGACGGAGTCTCCGCAGATCCCACCCGAGGCGCGCGAGCGGATTCGGGGCTTCCTCGCGATGCACCGGACGGCGCTCGCGGCGCTCGACACGGACCGCCCGGACCTCTTCGTCTACCGCCTCATCGACCGCCTGGGCCTGCGCCGTCAACAGCTCTTCGCAGCGCAGGCGGAGGTCGTGGAGCGCCTGCGGGACCTCGCCCGCCTGGGGGATCTCGCGGCGGACTTCGCGCAGCGCTCGCCACGGGCGACGGCGCGGGACTTCGCGACGTACATTGCGGGTGTCTCCGATGCGAGGCTTCCGCTCGGGGGAGAGCGTGGAGAGGACCCACTCGAGGAGATCGCGGACATCTCCGGCCGGCCGGGCGAGACGGGGGGGGTGAGGATCATGGAGATCCGCGCCGCGCGGGGTCTGGAGCTCGATAGCGTCTACGTTCCCGGTCTGAGCGCGCGGGGAGGTCTTGACGCACGCGGGGGCTCGGGCTCGAACGGGCTTTCCGGGGCGGATGCGCGCGAGGATCTGCGCCTGGCGATGAGCCGCGCGCGGGAGCGCCTCGTGCTGACCTATGTGAGCCGGGGCCGCGAGGGCGCTCCTCAGGCGCCCCGGGCGCTGGTCGAGGAGGTGCGCGGGGCGCTCGGTGCGGAGTGGGAGGAGCGCGAGGAGGAGCTCTTCGGACCCGCGGAGGCGCTCCACGCAACGCTGCGGATGATGCGCGAGGAGGTTCTCGCGGGCGTCGCGCGGATCGCGGGGCGCCTCGGGGAGCTGCGCCTGGACACCGAGCTCGACGTATCCCACGAGGTAGTGCGCCACCTGGAGCTCGTGAAGCTCGCGGCCCTGCTCGAGCGGCCCGCGGACCAGGGTATCGCGGAGGTGCTCCCGGAGCTCAACGCACGGCTGCTTGCCGCGATGAGCCCCCTTCAGAGGGAGATCTTCCAGAGCTCCCCGCTCGATGAGACGCTCCTCGCGGCCGAGCACAGCGACCGGGCGCGCGCCCTGGCGATCGCCGCGCGTGAGGAGCCCTCGCTCGAGCTCTTCCTGCCGCGCCGTGGACAGGGTCTGGTGCTGTCGGCCTCGGACATCGAGACCTACCGGAGCTGCCCACTGAAGTACAAGTTCGCGCGCGTCTTCCGGATCCCCTCCGAGCCGACCCTCGGACAGCGCTTTGGGATCATGGTCCACCAGGTCCTCGAGCGCTACCACGCGGGGGTCTCGAACGGGGCGGGCGTCTCGGAGGGCGTGGAGATCGATGGGGCGCTTGCGCGAGGGACGAACGGGAGCCCCCGAACGCCCCGGGCGCGCCCGCTCTCGGAGCTCCTGGGGCTCCTGGAGGCGGGCTGGCGACGAGGGGGCTTCGGGGAGGGCGAGCAGGAGCGCCAGCTCCACGAGAAGGCCCGCCGCGCGCTGACGCGCTACCACGAGCGGCTCCTGCGGGCGCCCGCGGACCCGGTCTGGTTCGAGCGCTCGTTCTCCTTCCGGATCGGACCGCACCAGCTGCGGGGTCGCGTGGACCGGGTCGACCGGCTCCTCGGGGAGGGATCGGGGGAGGGGTACGAGCTGATCGACTACAAGACCGGCCGGCCGAAGAGCGCGGCGGAGCTCCGGGAGGACGTGCAGCTCTCCCTCTACGGGCTCGCGGCCCGGGAGGCCTGGAACATCGAGGCCGAGCGGCGCGCGTACTACTACGTGCTCGACGACGAGAAGGTCCCGGTCTCCCGCGGGGAGGACGGGGAGGAGTGGGTCAGGGATGCCGTGATCGAGGCCGGCGAGGGGATACTCGGACAGGAGTTCGAGCCGACGCCCTCCTACGGGGTCTGCTCGATGTGCGACTACCGGATCATCTGCCCGGCCGCGGAGAAGTAGGGGCTCTTGAAGGACCTGCGGGGGCGCTCAGGACCCGCGGGGGCCGTCGGGGCCGCGCTGGCGCAGGAAGCGCTGGAACTGGCGCGCGAGGAGGTCGCCGGAGGGGAGCTCCTCGGGGGAGAGAAGCTCGGTCTCGCTCTCGGCGTCGCGCTCGAGGCGTTCGACAAAGGCCTGGACGTCGGGGTCGCTGGAGACCGCGAGGCCGACCTGGCGTTCGTAGTTCTCGGCGGCGCGCTCGAGATCGGAGGCGTCGAAGGCGACGCCGAGGAGACCCTCCAGGCGTCGAACGAGCGCGAGCGCGGCCTTCGGGCTGGGGGCGGCGGCGACGTAGTGGGGGACGCTCGCCCAGAGGCTCACCGCGGGCAGGCCGGCCTCGGCGATCGCGCTGTGCAGGACGCCGATGATGCCGGTCGGCCCCTCGTAGCTCCCCGCGCGTGCGGTCCCCAGGCGCCGCATGAGCTTTGGCTCGGAGGCGAAGCCGGTCATGGCGACGGGGTGCGTGTGGGGGACGTCCGCGAGGAGGGCCCCGAGGGTGACGACGAGCTGGACGTCGAGGGCCTCGGCGAGCTCGGCGATGAGCCGCCCGAAGGTCCGCCAGCGCAGGGAGGGCTCGTGGCCGTGGACGAAGACGAGATCCTGCCGGGCGTGGGGGACCTCCGCGGCGGAGATCTGCACGCAGGGCCACTCGATCTCGCGGCGCTCGCCCTCGACGATCTGGATGCGCGGGCGGTTGAGCTGAAAGTCGTAGAACTCCTCGATGTCGACCTGCGCGAAGACCTCCGCGTGGAGGGTCTCGCTCATGAAGTCCACCGCCGCGGAGGCCGCGTCGCCCGCGTCGTTCCATCCCTCGAAGGCGCAGACCATGATCGGGGCGCGCAGGCCCGAGGGGCGGTGGTCCCAGATGAGCGGCTGCATCCGAACCACCGTACATCATGCAAACGTGAGTCCCGGGGTCATCGAGGTCGAGGAGCAGGCCGTCGCGACGTTGCGCGCGGGCCAGGAGATCGACGCGATCTTCGCGTGCTCGCGCAAGGAGCGCGGGCTCTCGCGGGCCGGTTCGCCGTACCTGACGGTCGAGCTCCGCGACCGCACGGGCTCGATCCTCGGGCGGGCCTTCCGCGACGCGGACGTCCTCGCGGGGCGCTTCGAGCGGGGCGAGCTCGTGCGGGTGCGGGGTCGCGTGGCGCGCTTCCGCGAGGAGCTCCAGGTCGAGATCCGGACGATCGCCCGCGTGGAGGCCTCCGAGGCAGATCCCGCGAGCTTCCTCCCGGTCGCCCGGCGGGACCTGGAGGAGCTCGAGGGCTTCCTCGAGCACCTCGCGCGCGAGGTCCACGAACCGGGCCTGCGAGGGCTCCTCGAGAGGGTCCTCGAGGATGGTGAGCTGCGTGCGGAGGTCCGTCGCGCACCGTGCGCGCTGCCCGGTCGCGAGGGTCACCACGCCTACCTCGGGGGGCTCCTCGAGCACACGGTCGCCGTGGCGACGCTCTCCCTCGAGCTCTGCACGCTCCATCCCCGCCTCGACCGCGACCTGCTCCTGAGCGCGGCGATCCTCCACGATCTGGGCAAGACGCGGGAGTTCACCTACGGCGCGGAGATCGCCCGCAGCGAGGCGGGGCGCCTGCTCGGGCACATCCAGTTGGGCCTGCGCGAGCTCGCCCCGCGCTACCCCGGGAGCCTCTCTGCGGAGAGGCGCATGGCGCTCGAGCACTGCGTCCTGACGCACCATGGAGGCGAGGGCGCGGGGTCTCGTGGCTTCGCCTCGGCCGAGGCGATCGCGCTACGGCGGATGAACGCGCTCGACGCCGATGTCAAGGGGACGTTCGAGCGGGGTCTTCAGCGGTAGCTCGCGGCTCCTTTGCGGCGGCCCGATTCGCGGCCCGATTCCGCTCTGTATCAATCAAGTCGGCTCTCGAAACGGCCGATTAGATCCACACGATGGGTTGGTTTCGACGGCGAGCCAAGGCGGCTGGGGATCCCCCGGTGGAGAGCCCCGTGTCCGAGGGCCCGGAGACGCCGATCCCGGAGGGCGGGGCCGAGGGGAACGGGACGGTCCAGCCGGTCGCCCCGCAGCCGGCCCCGACCGAGGCCGCACGGGCCCCGGAGGTCGAGCCGACAGTCCTCGGGGGGGCGGCGACCGCGACGCTCGTGCGTCCCCGCACGAGCGCCCCGGGCGAGGAGTCCGGCGAAGAGCTGGGCGTTCCCGGCGAGGAGGTCTCGCCCGCGGCGGCCGCGGTGAACGGTCCCGTGCTGCCCCTGAGTCCGCCTGCTCACGAGTACGGCGCTCCGCTGCGCCCGGTGCGTCCCGGGCGGCTGATCGGTGAGGTCGTCGTGGATCTCGGCTTCGCCACGCGCGAGGCCGTCGAGGAGGCTGTGACGGTTGCGAAGACCGAGCGCAAGCCGACGGGGCAGGTGCTCGTGGAGCGCGGGGTCCTGCGCCAGGACCAGCTCGCGCGCGTCGTCGCGGAGCGCTTCGGCCTGGAATACATCGATCTCTCCGTCCAGGAGCTCGACATGGGGGCCGTGAACCTTCTGAACGCGGAGGCGATCAAACGCTACCAGGCGGTCCCGGTGAGCTTTGCGGAGGACGGCGCGCTCGTGCTGGCGATGGCGGACCCGACGAACATCCTCACGATCGACGACATCGCGATGATCACCAACCGGCGCGTCCGTGCCGCGGCGGCCTCCGCGGAGGACGTGAACCTCCTCGCGGGCCGGCTCGGGCAGATGGAAGAGTCGATCGAAGACATCGTCGACGAGGAGCCCGACTCGCCCGCGGACCGCGTCGCCGAGGAGGCCGACCAGGACGCCCCGGTGATCAAGCTCGTGCACTCGATCATCGCCCAGGCCGTCCAGCAGGGCGCCTCGGACATCCACATCAACCCCGAAGAGGGCGACATGCGGGTCTTCTTCCGCGTCGACGGCGTCCTCTACCCGGCTGCGACGGTGCGCCGAAGGATGGCGATGGGGATGGTCTCGCGGATCAAGATCATGGCCGACCTGGACATCTCCGAGCGGCGCGTCCCCCAGGACGGTCGTCTGGCCCTGAGCATCGAGGGCCGGCGGATCGACGTCCGCGTCGTGACCCTCCCGCTCGTCCACGGCGAGGGCGCGGTGATGCGGATCCTCGACAAGGGGGTCGTCGTGCAGAACCTCGAGTCCCTCGGGATGCAGCAGGCCGAGCTCGACCGCTTCGCGCACGCGATCCGCCGCCCCCACGGCGCCGTCCTGGTGACCGGCCCGACGGGCTCGGGGAAGTCCACGACCCTCTACGCCGCCCTCGCCGTCCTCAACGACGGCGCCCGGAGCATCCTCACGATCGAGGACCCGGTGGAGTCGCGGATCGCGGGCATCAAGCAGATGCAGGTCGCCGTGAAGGCCGGCGTGACCTTCGAAATCGGGCTGCGCTCGATGCTCCGGGCCGACCCCGACGTGATCATGGTCGGCGAGGTCCGTGACCGTGAGACCGCGCACATCGCGGTGGAGGCGGCCCTCACGGGGCACCTCGTGCTCACGACGCTCCACACGCGAGACGCCCCGAGCGCGCTGAGCCGCCTGATCGATATGGGCGTCGAGCCCTTCCTGATCTCCTCCGCGATCGACTGCGTGGTCGCGCAGCGACTCGTGCGAATGCTCTGCCCGCACTGCAAGCGCCCCGCGAACCTCACCGAGTCCGTCCTCGAGGAGTACGGGCTCTCGGGGATCCAGCCCTATGAGGCCGTGGGCTGCTCGCGCTGCAGCAACTCGGGCTACCGCGGGCGCGTCGGGATCTACGAGGTCCTGACGATCAGCGAGGAGATCCGCACGCAGATCCTCTCCCACGCCTCCGTCGACGAGATCACCGCGACCGCGATCGCGCAGGGGATGCGCCGGCTGCGCGAGGATGGGATCGAGAAGGTCCGCGCGGGCCTCACGGCGATCGCGGAGATCGAACGGATGACCACGAGCCTCGTCTAGCCTTCGCGGACGAGGAGCGAGATCCGCAGTGGTCCCGAGGGGAATGCCTCCCCCATGAACGAGTAGGCCTGGTAGCGCACGCCGCCGTAGGTGACCGGCCCACGGTCGGGAATGCTCGCCGGGCCAGGGGAGAGCGTCCCGAGGACCTGGCCGGAGGCGCCGCGCAGGAAGACCTCCCCGCCCGTGAACTCGTGCGCGAGGAGCACGTAGCCGACGTCGTCCTGGACGGAGAGCTCGAAGCGCCCGTAGACGCGCCCCCGTGGCCCCCGAAGCTCCCCGGAGACCGGCGCTAGCACGAGTGGGCCGCCCAGATCGATCAGGAGCTTCCCGCCCCGCGTCACCCGGACCCGCACGACGTGGGAGTGGTTGCGGAAGAATTCCACGATCGCCCCGCGCGCCTGCGTGGCGTCTCCCCTCGCGACGGCCGTGGTGAAGCGACGTGAGCGCT
Organism: Solirubrobacteraceae bacterium; assembly: GCA_035940155.1. GTDB lineage: Bacteria > Actinomycetota > Thermoleophilia > Solirubrobacterales > Solirubrobacteraceae > Palsa-744. Next base: position 6,602 of record DASZFE010000027.1, read on the forward strand.
CGGCCGTGCGGAGCGCCGCGCGCGCGTTCGCACCCGAGAGCTCCCCGCGGTAGACGTGTTCGGCGAGCGCGCCGAGGACGCGCGTGGATATTTCCGCCGGACTCCCGTTGCAGAGGGAGGGGGTGGGTTCGCGCGCGAGCACCGTGACGCTCCCGGCGCCCTGCGGATA
>DASZFE010000028.1:0-3382 GCA_035940155.1 Solirubrobacteraceae bacterium
CGCGATCAGCGCGTCGCAGCCCGCCGCCACCCGCGGGCGCAGCCCGTGGCCCTCGCTCCCCAGCACCAGCACCACGCCCCCCGTGTAGTCCGGGGCGTCGTAGGAGGTCACAGCCCGTCCGCCTCCATGACCGCTCGCCCCGCTCGCCCCCGCGGCCTCCTCCTCCGCGCTCGCCCCGTAGCACCAGCAGCCCGCCTCCCGCGCCTCGCCGAGGAAGTCCGCGAGGTTGCGCACGCGCGCGATCCGCAGGTGCTCCACGGCCCCCGCCGAGGCCTTGCAGACCGCCGGGGTCACCTCCGCGGCCCGGCGCTCGGGAATCACGAGGCCACTCGCCCCCACGCACTCCGCCGTGCGACAGATCGAGCCCAGGTTCTGCGGGTCCTGGACCTGGTCGAGCGCGATCAGGAGCGGGTCCGCGCCCGCCAGGAGCTCCACCGCGGAGACGTACGGGTAGCCCCCGACCGTCGCGCAGATCCCCTGGTGCCCCTCCGCGCCGCACCGCCCCTCGATCTCCTGCGCCGAGGCGATCCGCACGTTCGCCCCCGCGAGCCACGGCTCGCGCGCGGCCCCGCTCGTCGCCCAGATCTCCCCCACCGTGTGTGCCCGGCGACCCCGCAGGGCCTCGCGGACGGGGTTGCGGCCGTAGACGATCACCCGCGCTCGCTCATCCGCGCCCAGTCATCCCCGGTCGATCACCCGTCGACCGCCGGGCCCGGCGGCTCCGACCTGGTCAGCTCCGCTCCCTCGGCGCCGTCGCGGATCTCCCACCCGCGCGCCTGGATCTGATCGCGCAGCCGGTCCGCCTCGGCGAAGTCCCGTGCCAGCCGCGCCTCCTCGCGCAGCGCGAGCATCCGCGCGGCCTCGGGGTCGACCGCCTCGACGTCGCCCACGGCCTGCAACGGCGTGAGCTCGCCGAGCCCGAGGACGCCGAGCATCTCGCGCAGGTCCCCCTCGCCCGTGGGCTCCTCGCGGCGGTTCGCCTCACGGACCCATTCGAAGAGCGACGCAAGCGCCCTGGGCGTGTTGAAGTCATCGGCGAGCGCCTCGAAGAAAGCCTCCCGGTGGTGGGCCATCTCCGCCGGGCTTTCACCCGGGATTACCCGCCGGAGGGTCTCCCTGATCCGCCGCACCCGCCGCTCGGCGTCCTCGAGCTCCGCCGGGGAGAACGCGAGCGGCTGGCGGTAGTGGCCCCCGATCAGGTACATCACGACCGCCTCGCGCCCGTGGGCCTCGATCACGTCGTGCAGGAGCGCTATGTTCCCGACGGACTTCGCCATCTTCTCCCCCGTGGCCTGGATCATCCCGTTGTGCACCCACAGGCGCGCGAGCTCCTCCCCGCGCGCCGCCCGCGTCTGGGCCGCCTCGTTCTCGTGGTGGGGGAAGAGCAGGTCCGAGCCGCCCCCGTGGATCTCGAAGCCGACCCCCAGCCGGCTCTCGGCCATCGCCGAGCACTCGATGTGCCACCCCGGCCGCCCCGGCCCCCAGGGGGAGTCCCACCAGGTGTCCTCGCCCTCCTTGCGGGCCTTCCAGAGCGCGAAGTCCAGCGGGTCTCGCTTGCGCTCGCCCCCCTCGACCCCCTCGCCCTGGTCCATCTCCTCCAAGCGACGGTGCGAGAGCGAGCCGTAGCCCGCGTCCGAGCGCACTCCAAAGAAGACGTCCCCGCCGCTCTCATAGGCGTGCCCCGAGCCCACGAGGGCCTCGATGTAGGCGACGATCTCCCCCATCGTCTCCGACGCCAGGGGCTCCTCGTCGGGACGGCCCAGGCCCAGGGCATCCGTGTCTGCGACGTACGCCGCAGTCATCCGCTCCGCGAGCTCCGCGCTCGGGCAGCCCGCCGCGCGCGCGGCGTCGTAGATCTTGTCGTTCACATCCGTCACGTTCACGACGAGCCGCACCCCGTACCCCTCCCGCTCCAGGAAGCGCTTGAGGAGGCTGAAGACCACGAAGGGCCGCGCGTTGCCGATGTGGACCCGGCTATAGACCGTCGGCCCGCACGCATAGATCCCGACGCGACTCGGGTCGCGTGGCTCGAGCGGGAGGAGGCTCCCGGTGCGGGTGTCCTGAAGGCGGATCGTGCGCATCGGTGCGCAACCCTAGCGGTTGCGGACGCCTTCGAGCGCGATCCGAGGAGGCCGGTCGGCGCGATCTCGACCGAGGATGATCGCGAGGGTCCGCACCAGATCGAGCAACGGGGCCCGCCGGATCGTGCCCGGCAGGCCCCGCCGTGTCAGTCTCGACGCGAGGACTCAGTTGAAGCCCACGAACCGAGCCTTGCGCTCCCTACGGGTGTTCTTTGACGACTTTCGCTTCGGCAAGCTCCTGGTCCCCACTGAGAATCGCGGTGTTGTGACCCGCGGCCGAGGGGAGGCCCAGCTTCGCGTTCACAGCCAAATCAACGAAGAATTCGCCGAGGAATAATAACTGCGAGGCACAGCCGGATGCTGCTGGCGCGGAGAACGAGTTATCGACGAGTTCGAATCCTTTGTCGAATAGGATGTTTTCTTCCGCGTTTAAGGATATCGCGCCAGGTTTGCCTTTGATCGATTTGTTCGGTTTTGGAGGCGAGGTTTCTCCGGTGGTTAGCTGCAGTTTGATTGGGCTGCTTTTCGAGCCTATGATACACTTGGAGCCCAGGAATTCATTGTTCAGCTTCACCTGGACCGGCAGCACCACGCCAGGCGTTCCTCCGCCGAGGAGGTTTGAAAGGTGCACCTCGCCCTGTCCAACCAGTTCGGTCGTAGCCGTCACGCCTAACGGACCTTTGTTGATGAAGTTGTTGAAGATTTCCTGGAGCCATTTGGGGAAGCCTTCGGGAGCGACGATGCCCAGCAGACCGCCCGGGACCGTCTGGGGCGTCTTTGACAGCGTTTCCCCGTTAAGGGCAGGTATCAGGACAGTCGTTTCCGCGTCGAGTCCACCCTGTAAGGTGATCGGGTTTTTGATCGGGACTTTCGTGTTCCCGACGGCGACTTCGCCACCTAAGGTCTTGCTGTATATGCAGAATTCTGCTTCCGCATTTGAAGTCGGGCACTGGTTGAAGACTTCGAATTCTTTTGCCGCCGAGGCCGAGGCCGCCGCTACAAGCAGGACGAGCGACGCGATGAGGCCGACTGCCATGACAGACATACGTCTATGAGACAAATGATCTATACGCTTCTTGATCACAGACATTCCTCCCTGATTGGGTCTTGTTGTGTATGAGTAATGCGGTACGGACAAGCGCTCAGCCATCGCACAAGGCCACTGGCAAGTTCCCACACGCCACCATACATTCTACCCGATCTCCGCATGCCTAAACCAGAATTAAGGAAAATCGGCTGATCAGAATGGTCGGGGCGGCAAAGGCCGAGGGGCGGCCGATCTCGAGCCGAAAAGTGACAAA
>DASZFE010000029.1:0-5797 GCA_035940155.1 Solirubrobacteraceae bacterium
GAGAAGTACCGCAAGGTGGCCCAGCGGGCCCGGGCGCGACTGCGGCGCCTGTGCGAGGCGGAGGACGCCGAGAGCCCTGACCCGGAGAGCCTTGTCCCACTCTTAGAGGGCCTGTCGGAGAGGGAGATAGGGATCGACCTATGAGCCTCCACCACCTCACTCATAGGAACGTTCCCCGGGACGCCGGCGACGGACCGCACTCGCCGTCGCACGGCGACTCCCATCCGCGCGCTCGCGGTCGGGGGCCGGGCACCTCCCCAACCCGGTCCTCGACCGCTCGCGTGCGCGCCACCGAGGGGAGGCCGCGGTGATCCTCCGTCGCACCCCGCGCGAGGTCTACCGCGTCTGCACCGAGGAGGAGCTCTTCGCCGAGGAGTCACCGTCGTTCTTCGAGGAGCCCCCGACGGCGGAGCTGCCGCTTGTGACGGTGCCCGCCCGCTCGCGCGCGAGGCTCATGGGAGCAACCGTCCTGACCGTGGTGATCGTTGTCGTCTCGGCGATCATCGTGCACACACTGCGCCGCCCCGAGCGCCGTCCGGCACCCCTCGCCGAGCTCCCGGCCGAAGTGAGGCTCCCGAGATTCCCCGGCTCGAGCGCTCGGCCTGCGACGCGGATCTTCCCGCGTCCGCACGCTTCTCCTCGACACGTTTCTCGTCCGCGCAGGAGCCACCCGTCCTCCTCCTCCTCCTCCTCCTCCTCCGCGCGCCAGAGCGTTCACTCCGATCCCGTGTTCACGGCCTCCGCGACGCCGGTCGTGAGGGCTGAGCCGCCGGCGCCGGTGGGCTTCGAGTTCGGCTTCGAGCGGTGAGGGACGCGCGGTGCAAGCTCTCACCAAGGGCGCGGGGGTGACGGTGACCTCGTACTCGATCCGCCGGATTCGTCTGTGGCGGGAGGGGCCGCGCTACGCGGTCGGGGCGCTCGCGCTCGCGGGGCTGCTGGCGAGCGCGCGCTTTGCGATCGCCCCGCCAAGGCCGGTTCTTCCGTCGCCTCCGGCGTGGTCGCTCTCCGCACCGGACCTCGCGGCGGAGGGGTACGCGGAGCTGTTCGCCCGGGAATACCTGACCTGGGACGCGCAGGACCCCGAAGCGCACGAGCAGGCGATGGCGCGGTTCGCGGGCGAAGGCGCGAGCGCGGACTTCGGGATGCAGTTGCCCACGAGCGGCGAGGAGCGGGTGCAGTGGGCGCGGGTCGTGCAGGCGCGCGAGCCGATCCGGGGCGAGCACGTCTACACGGTCGCCGCGCAGACCGACAGCGCCGGACTGCTCTACCTCTCGGTGAGCGTCCGGCGCGGCGCCGACGGAAGCCTCACGCTGGCGGGCTACCCGGCGTTCGTCGGAGCGCCGGCCTCGACGCCCGCGAGCCTCTCGCCGCCGGAGCAGTCAAGCGAAGTGAGCGACCCGGCGCTCACGGTGGTGCTGCGCCGCGTGCTGCGCAACTACCTGGCCGCGCTCACCTCCGATCTGCAGGCCGACCTGAGAAGCGGCGCGCGCGTCTCGCCTCCGGCGAGCACGCTCACGCTGGAGTCGGTCTCGCAGCTGCAGTGGGCGCCGGGCGGAGGCACGGTGCTCGCGGTCCTCCAGGCACAGGACACGCGCGGGGCTCAGTACACGCTCGGCTACGAAATCGACGTCGGCCGGGTGCAGGGCCGCTGGGAGGTCTCCGCGATTCAGATGGACCCCGACGCCTGACCGGGCGCCGGGTCGAGACAGGCCTGCCGGGTCAAGGCGAACCCGACGGGTCGAACGAACCCACGAGAGAAAGGACGGATCAGATGAAGACTCTCCATCCACCCCACCCGCGCAGGGTTCCCCGCCCGCGCAGGGGTCGACTTGCGCTGTTGATCGCCTGTGCGCTCCTGGGCGCGACGCCCGCGCGGGCCCAGGCCGCGGTGAGCTCGGCGGGCGCGCGCGAAGCGGCGACGCCCTCCTCCTCCGAAGGTCGCAGCGCGCTTGAATCCGCGGCGAGCAAGGCGGGCGAGACGGGGCGGAAGGTCGCGATGAGCCTGATCGGGCTCGCGTTCTCGATCGCGGCGATCGTGCTGGCGTTCAAGCGCGACTTCAAGGAGGCCGCGGGGGTCTTCGCGGTCGGGGTCGTCTCGGTGCTGCTTGCGACCCCGGCCGGGGTGAGCCTGCTGCGCGACACGGTCAGCTCGCTCTTCGGGTAGTCCGGTGGCGATCGAGATCCGCTCCTACCGGAGCGTCTTCGACCTGGAGCGGCGGATCTACCGGATCGACCGCATCCGGCTGAACCCGGGCGGGGTCCCGCTGCGGGGCGTCGCGTACTTCCTCGCGGTTCTGCTCGGGACGTTCGTGCTGGGGGCGCTCCCGCTCGTGCACGCGCTGAGCGGGGCGGTCCCGTGGTACCTGCGCGAGATCGCCCTCCCCACGGGCGGCGCGGCGCTGCTGACGCTCGTGCGGATCGAGGGGCGCCCCTTTCACCTCGCGGCCGCGGCGCTCGTGCGCTTCGCGTGCGCTCCGAAGCGCCTCTCCGGGTGTCGCCCGTGTGCGAAGGTCGGGCGGCGCCGGCGCCCGGGCGAGATCCTGCTGCTCCCCGACGGCTCGGACGCGCGGATGCGACGCCTGCGCTACCGCGGGCCGGGTGCGGTGCTCGTGAACGCCGCACACGAGCGCGTGGAGTGGCGGGACGGGCCGCTCGCGAGAGCCGGCCTGCGCCCCCGGTTGAGCCTGCGTGAGCTGCCGGACGTCGGCGCTCTCGATCGCGGGCAGGTCGTGTTGCTGCGGGCGGGCGTGCGGCTGGACGTGACGCGAGCCCGGGGCTGAGGATGCGGGCGCCGATCAGCTTCGTGTACGGGAACTGCGTCTTCGCCTCCGGGCTCGATGATGCGTGGGCGGCGTTCTCGGTCTCGACGTACTCCTACGCGTGGCTCTCCGAGGACGGGAAGCGCGCCCGCTTCCTGAGCCTGCTCGCGGCCCTGGAGGCGGTGCAGGCCGACGTGCAGATCATCCGCGTGAGCCGGGGCTGGGACGCGGCGGGGCACCTGCGCGAGATGGGGGAGAGCGAGAGCCCGCACGGGCGCTCGCGCCGTCGCTACCTGGCCGAGCAGTCCACGCGCCTGCGGGAGATCGGGGCCTCGCGCCCGGAGGTCTTCCTGCTCGTGAGCTTGCGCGAGCCCGAGCGGGACCTCGCGACCTATGTCTCAAGCGCCGCGGAGCGCCATCCGCGCGAGTGGCTGCGGGGGCTCGGACGGCTGCTCTCGGTGGGAGACAGGCGGCTCTTGAGCGTCGCGGAGCTGGAGCGCACGCGGGTGCGCGCCGACGAGGCCCACGCGCGCCTGGCGGACTTCATCGAGGTGAGCCCCGCGCGGGGGGTGCAGCTGCAGTGGCTCGTGCGACGCGCCTTCTGCCGCGGCCTGGGGGAGCCCGAGGTCGAGGGGCTGCACGAGCCGCGGGCGCTCGTCTTCGAGCGCAACGGCGAGGCGACCCTGGCGCCGCTGGAGGGGGACGTGCTGCGCTGGGTGGACGGGTGGGTCGAGCACCGGGGTCGGACGCTGCGGATCGAGTCCGAGCTCGGAGTGAGCTGGCAGTCCCAGCTCCTGCTCGGCGCGCTGCCCGAGCAGGCGCAGTTCCCGGGCTCGCGGGTCGAGCTGATGTTCAGCCCGCTGGAGGGTCTCCCGTTCGAGGTGGACGCCTCGCTGAACGCGCGCTACCTGCCCAACGAGCTCGCGCTGCGCCTCGCGCGCCGGCGGATCCAGGACGCCGATCAGATCCTGCGCGCGGAGTCCGATGGCGAGCAGGGGGTCTCCGACAGGGGCTATCGGCGCACGCAGGAGGCGCGGGACCTGCTCTCCTACCTGCAGTCCTCGAGCCGCCCGCCGCTCCTGCGCGCGACGCTCTCGCTGGCTGTCGGCGCGGAGGACGAGGAGGAGCTCGAGCGCCGCGTGGAGGCGTGCCGGCGGGCCTACGGGGAGGTGCGCCTGCACCGTCCCCTGGGCGACCAGCTCGAGCTCTTCTGGCAGCACCTCCCCGGGCAGCGCACGCGGGTGGCGGGGTACGACGACACGCTCACCCCAGAGCAGGTCGCGGCGATGATGCCCGCGGCGACCCACGAGGCGGGCTCGCGCCGGGGCTTCTACCTCGGGCACACCCTCTCGGGCTCGGGGCGCCCGGTCCTGTTCAACCTGCGGGAGGGCTCGGAGAGCGACCGCAACACGGCGATCCTGAGCGTCGGGGCGCTGGGCTCGGGCAAGACGACGCTCGATCAGAAGCTGAAGTACGAGGGCTTCCTGCTCGGGGCGCGCGTGATCGACTGCGACCCCAAGGGCGACCACCGCTTCCACGAGCTCGAGGAGGTCGCGCCACACGTGGAGTGCCTGACGCTCCGGCCCGACCCGGCGCTGCGGGGGATGCTCGACCCGCTGCGGATTGCGCCCGAGCACTTGCGCCAGGACGCGGCGGTCTCCTTCCTGCGCGACCTGCTGCCCGGACGCGCGGAGGCCGCGTGGGAGACGGCGGTCGTGGGCGCCGTGGACCGGGTGCTGCGCCGCGCGCGGGAGCCGACGTGCCTTGAGGTCGTGCGCGCGCTGCGGGAGGGCGACGGGGTCGACGCGCAGGTGGCCAAGACGCTCGAGGTCTACGCGCGCTCGGGCCTGACGCAGCTGGGCTTCGCCGATCCGGAGGTGCGCCTGGCGGCGGTGGGGGCGCGCCAGGTGACCTACATCTCGATCCGAGACCTCCCCGGCCCGGAGCCGGGGGCGCGGCGCTCGGAGTACTCGCAGTCAGAGCGGGTGGGGGAGCAGATCGTGCGCCTGATCGCGATGCTCGCGCTGCACCTGCTGGCGAGCGAGCGCGAGCGCCTGAAGGTCTTCTCCTTCGACGAGGGCTGGCGCCTATTGAGCGATCCGATCGGCCGCACGCTGCTGGCCTCGCTGCAGCGGATGGGCCGCTCGGAGCTGGCGGTGCCGATCATCAGCACGCAGCTCGTCACCGACACGCTCGTCGGAGAGCGGACTTCGCTCGAGAACCTCCTCGGCGCGACCTTCGCGTTCGGGATGCGCTCGGAGGCCGAGGCCGGACGGGCGCTCCAGCTCCTCGGCCTGGACCCCGACGACCGACGGATGCGCGCGGCGCTGCTGGACTTCGAGGCGGGCCGCTGCCTCTTTCGCGACCACCGGGGCCGCGTAGAGGCGATCCAGGTCGACGTGGTCGTCCCGGCGCTCCTGCGCGCCTTCTCCACGACCCCCGCTCCCGCCCGGTGAGGAGGATCGCACTCTCGGTGGGGATCGCCCCGGCGATCCTTGTCGCGGTCCTCTGCACGGGGCTGCCGATTGCGGTGGAGTCGGCGAGGGCGCTCTCGCAGGGTCCTCTCGCGCATTCACCGCACGCCCCCCCAGGCTCTCCCCACGCCCCCTCGGGCCCGCCGCTCGTTCCTGGTCGCGGGGGGCCGGGCGCGACGGCGGAACCGGCGGAATCCGAAGCTGCATCGGGGACCGGGGGCGAAGGGGACCCGCTCGTGAGCAACGGCCTGGGGAGCCCGCTGTGCCGCGTGGGCGGGCTCTCGGGGGAGCAGGAGCGCAACTGCCGGACCTCGGGCTTCGTGGCGGCGCCGGCGCCGACGGCGAACTACGGGCTCGACGTCCACATCGACACGGGCCTGCTGGGGGTGACGGTCACGACGGTCCTTGAGGACGTGGTGATCACGCCGGTCTGGGACGGCCTGGTGTGGGCGGTTCACGGGGTGATCGTGGCGCTGGAGTGGTGCTTCACGATCGACCTGCTCGGGAGCTCGACGATGGGGGATCTCGGGCGGGGGCTGCGGGAGGCGGAGGCAACCTTCACGC
>DASZFE010000030.1:0-3049 GCA_035940155.1 Solirubrobacteraceae bacterium
TACACCTGGGGCCTCCTCGGCTCGATCGCGCGCCTGGATCGCGACCGCTCCGAGCGCCTGGCGACGATCCCGGGCATGCCGCCCTCGCTCACCGACGCCCCCGCCGGGTGCCACTTCCGCCCGCGCTGCCCGCACGCCTTCGAGCGCTGCACGGAGGTCCCCGCCCTCGAGGCCCGCCTCCCCGAGACGCCCGCGCACCTGGACCGCTGCCTGCTGGAGCCCGAGGAGAAGCGCCGCCGGCGCGTCGTCGCCGGAGGAATCGGCCTGAGCGGCGGGGAGGGGACGGGCCTGTGAGCGCGGAGGGTCCCACGAGCAGCCCGCCGCAGGCGACGGCGCCCCCGCACCTCCTGGAGGTCGAGCACCTGCGGGCGCTGCTCCCGGTGCGCCGCGGTCTCCTCGGGCGCGCGCGCGAGCACGTCCACGCCGTCGACGATGTGAGCCTCTGGATCGGGGAGAGGGAAACGCTCGGGGTCGTCGGGGAGTCGGGCTGCGGGAAGACGACGCTGATCCGCTGCCTCGCGCGCCTGCTGGACCCCACGGACGGGAGCATCCGCTTCGCCGGGCGCGAGATCGCACGGGCCTCGCGCCGGGAGCTCGCGCCGGTGCGCCGGGAGCTGCAGATGGTCTTCCAGGACCCCCAGGCCTCGCTGAACCCGCGCAAGCGCGTCGGGCAGATCCTCGCCACGCCCCTGCGATTGAGGGGGGTCGGGCGCGGGGAGATCCCGGGGCGCTCGCGGGAGCTGTTGCGGCGCGTGGGGATGAGCCCGGAGCACCTGAACCGCTTCCCGCATGAGTTCTCCGGCGGGCAGCGCCAGCGGATCGGGATTGCGCGGGCCCTGGCGATGGAGCCGCGGCTCGTGATGCTCGACGAGCCCGTCTCCGCGCTGGACGTCTCGGTCCAGGCACAGGTGATCAACCTCCTGCGGGAGCTCCAGGGGGAGCTCGGGCTGAGCTACGTCTTCGTCGCCCACGACCTCTCCGTCGTGCGGCACGTCTCCGAGCGAATCGCGGTGATGTACCTCGGCAAGATCGTCGAGCTCGCCCGCGCGGAGGAGCTCTACGCAAAGCCCCTCCACCCCTACACCGTCGCGCTCCTGGGCGCGATCCCGGTCCCCGACCCCCGCGAGAACCGCGCGCGCGAGCGCCGCGTCGTCCAGGGCGAGCCGCCGAACCCGATCTCGCCCCCGGCGGGCTGCCGCTTCCACACCCGCTGCGCGCACGCGAGCGAGCTCTGCCGCACGGTCGAGCCGCCCCTCGCGGAGTACCCCGGCGGCCGGCTCGCGGCCTGCCACCACCCCCGGAACCTCGGCGCGGAGGAGATCGCCCGCGCACGCCGCTCGCCCGCCTCGCCGCTCGCGGCCGGCCCGGCGCTTCCAATGGCGGGCTGATCGGCGTACGATCGCCCGCTATGGACACACGGGATGAGCCGATTGGACGGGACGCGCCCACGCCGCCGGAGACCGCGGCGCTCGCGCGCGAGGCCACGGAGCTGTTGCAGCGGCTGATCCGCTTCCAGACGGTGAACCCGCCCGGGAACGAGCGCGCGCTCCAGGAGCACCTCGCCTCGCTCCTCACTGAGGCGGGCTTTCAGTGCGAGCTGCTGGGGGCGACGCCCGAGCGGCCGAACCTGATCGCGCGGCTGGGGCCCGGGGGCGGGCCGACCCTGGGCTACCTCGGCCACGTCGACACGGTCCTCGCGGACGCGGGCGAGTGGCGCCACGGGCCCTTCTCGGGCGATATCGCCGATGGCTTCCTCTGGGGGCGGGGGGCGCTCGACATGAAGTCCCAGGTCGCCGCGGAGGTCGCGGCGGCGCTCGCGCTCGCGCGCTCGGGGTGGCGGCCCGCGCGCGGGGAGCTCCTGGTCGTGACGCTCGTCGACGAGGAGACCGGCGGGGAGCTCGGAGCCGAGTGGATCACTCAGACGCACCCCGAGAAGGTCCGCTGCGACATGATCGTCAACGAGGGCGGCGGAGGCTTCTTCGAGTACCGCGGCAAGCGCCACTACGGGGTCTGCTGCGCGGAGAAGGGCGTCTTTCGCTTCACCGTGAGCACGGAGGGGATCGCGGGCCACGCCTCGATGCCAAAGATGGGGGAGAACGCCCTGTTGAAGCTCGCGCCCGTGCTCGAACGGCTGGCGCGGAGCCAGCCCTCCTACGCGCTCGACCCGGGCGGGGGCGGGGCGGCCTTCCTGCGCGGGATCGGCGAGGACCCCGAGGACCCCGCGGGGGCGGTCGCGCGGATGCAGGCCACCGACGAGCGGCTCGTGCGGGTCTTCGAGCCGATGCTCGGCGTGACGCTCACCCCAACGAAGATCGGGGCCTCGGAGAAGATCAACGTGATCCCCAGCCACGCGGAGCTCCGGATCGACTGCCGCGTTCCCCCGGGGCTCGGCGAGGAGACGGTCCGTGAGGGAATCCGGGAGGTCCTCGGCGAGGGGGACTTTCAGATCGAGTTCACCGAGCGCGTCGTCGGGAACGCCTCCCCGATCGAGTCCGGGCTGATGGAGACGATCGCGGAGTGGGTCGCCGAGCGCGACCCGGGCGCGAAGGTCGTGCCGGTGATCCTCCCGGGGTTCACCGATTCGCGGAGCTTCCGCCAGGCCTTCCCGGAGTGCGTCGCCTACGGGTTCTTCCCCCAGCGCCACCAGTCCCTCTTCGAGGGGATGCCCCTGATCCACGGGGCGGACGAGCGGATCGACATCCGCGACCTGGGCTTCGCGGCGGAGTTCTTCCGCGACTTGGCCCTGCGCGTCCTGGGCTGAGCGCAGACGATCCGTCACACGCGCCGTCGCGCGATCGGGCGCGGCCGTGTAGAGTGGGGCGCGATGGAGCCAAGGATGGCCGTCACTCTGAAGGGCACGGCCGCTCTCGCGAAGGCCACGAAGGCCGCTGCCCTCCTGCTCGCCGCCACCGTGCGCTCGCTTCAGGTGAACGCGGGGGAACCCACGATCGAAGTTCACACCGCGGTTGTCCACCACTCGATCGCGGAAACGATCCAGAACTGGGCCTACCAGTGGTCGAGCGTGATGTTCATGCTCTTCTTCGCGGCG